>CAUUOT010000082.1:0-6138 GCA_963546815.1 uncultured Bacteroides sp. | reverse complement strand
ATACTTACACTTCTATCGAATTATCTGCAGGTTTATAATTATTTATCTTCATGCTTTGTATTATTTATCTTCAGGCTTATAATTAATTTTCAGCCTGCTGATAATTGACTATTACTTGGTTTATTATGGATGGCACCTCTCTTCTTCACCGATATCCTTATGTAGAACTCAGGTTATTTATACTTCAACAAAGACTTCTCCGCACGGAACTAGTCCGCCCAAAGATTCTCTTTTTATATCCTAAAAACGACAACGGCACTGCATTATTCCGTACTTTTGCGCATCACTAACAGAGAAATGACCATGAAAAAGTTTGTGCAGGGAGGCAGATTTACCCCCAAGAGCTACTCCGACGAAGTAGAAGTCAAGATTCAACAATACCGGAAAGAAGGATGCAAGCTGCCCGCACGCCATGCGTTGCGCACCCCAGAGCAGCTGGCGGGTATACGCCGTAGCGCCGAGATAAACACCGCCTTACTGGATTATCTCTCGGCCAACATACGCGAGGGCATGTCCACGGCCGAGATAGACCATATGGTGTACTGCTTCACCACCGACCACGATGCCATCCCCGCCCCTTTTCTGTACGAAGGATTCCCGAAAAGCGTGTGCACCAGCATCAACGACGTCGTATGCCATGGCATACCCAGCACGAAAGAGTTTCTGCGCAGCGGAGACATCGTCAATGTGGACGTGTCCACCATCTATAAAGGCTATTTCTCCGACGCCTCGCGCATGTACCTGATAGGCGACGTCAGTCCCGAGATGCGCCGGCTGGTAGAAGTCACCAAAGAGTGCCGCGACCTCGGCGTACGCGCCGCCCGCCCCTGGGCACGCCTGGGCGACGTAGGCGCCGCCATACAGCAACACGCCGAGAGCAACGGATACAGCGTGGTGCGCGACCTCTGCGGGCACGGCGTAGGCATCAAGTTCCACGAAGAGCCCGACGTAGAGCACTTCGGCAAGCCGGGCACCGGCATGATGATAGTGCCCGGGATGACCTTCACCATCGAGCCGATGATAAACATGGGGTCGTACCGCGTCTTCATCGACGAAGCCGACGGCTGGACAGTCTGCACCGAAGACGGCCTGCCCTCCGCACAATGGGAGAGCATGATTCTCATTACCGAAGACGGCAACGAGATACTCACCGAATAACGCCCGAAGAAGAAAACCAATTCAACCCGATAACAACATGGATATACTACTTCTCATTGCCGGTGCCTGCTTCGGCTTTGCCATCGGACACCTGTTCATCACACGCAAAACCGACGCCGTACGCGCCGAAGTCAAAGGAAAAGAAACAGAAATCGAACTGCTGAAACAGCAACACGAAAAAGAAGTGAGCACACTGAAGCAGCAACACGAAAGGGAGACAGCATGGCTGAAACAACAACAAGAAGAAGCCGAAACGCTGCACCGGCGCATGAACACCGAGTTCGAGAACCTATCCAACCGCATCTTCCAGAACAAGGCCGAAGACTTCAAGAAGCTCAATGCCGAACATCTGAACAACCTGCTGCGCCCGCTGGGCGACAACCTCAAGGATTTCCGCGAGAAGGTGGAACAGGTGTACAACACGGAGTCGAAAGAGCGCTTCTCGCTGGGTGAGCGTATTAAAGAACTGGTGGAACTGAACAACCGCCTCAGCCAGGATGCGAACAACTTGACCCGTGCCCTGAAAGGAGACGCCAAGGTGCAAGGCAACTGGGGCGAGATGATTCTGGAACGCTTGTTGCAGACTTCCGGACTGATAGAGGGAGAACATTATACGCGTCAGGAGTTCCTGAAAGACGAACGCGGCGAAACCCTCACCAATGAGGAAAGCGGCCAAAAGATGCAACCGGACATCCTCATCAAATACCCCGACGACCGAGAGATGATTATAGACTCCAAAGTGTCGCTCACCGCTTATACCGCCTATACCTCCGCCGAAAGCAAAGAAGAACGGGCACGCTTGCTCAAGGCGCATCTGCAGTCCATCCGTACGCACATCGACGAACTCAGCCAGAAAGATTATTCGCACTACGACATCAAGTCGCCCGACTTCGTGATGATGTTCATCCCCACCGAAGGTGCCTACTTGCTTGCTATCCAGAGCGACGCCACACTTTGGGAATATGCCTACAACAAGAAAGTCGTACTGATGAGCCCCACCAATCTCATCAGCGCTCTGCGCCTCTCACTCGACTTGTGGAAACGGGAAAATCAGGTGAAGAACGTGCAAGCCATCATCAAACGGGGCACAGCCCTCTACGAAAAGATTGTAGGCTTCACGGATACGTTCATCGGCATCGGCGACAAACTTGACCGCCTGCAAAAGGAATACGACAATGCCAGCAAGCAACTGTCCGACGGCAACGGAAGCGTAGTGCGTCAGGCGGAGATGTTGAAAGGGATGAGTCTTACACCCAAGAAACGAATTTCGGCAAGGTTGCTTCCCCAAGACAGCTCGCAAGAGGAAGGTGAAGAAGAGAATGATATGGAATGAGGCATCCCCCACAGAAAAAGGGGAGCACTCATTTGACAGTTACTTTTTAGCTTTCGGTAACACGACGTTCAGCACTACATACCCCAATACACCGGCAACAACTGTACCTACAAGGACGCCGAACTTTGCCTGATTCAGCAAGTCGGGGTAACCGGCGGCAAAAGAGAGATTGGCGATGAACAAAGAGACCGTAAATCCAATGCCTCCCAACAAAGAGACTCCGGCAATATTCTCCCAGTTCATACCCAAAGGCATCGAAGCCACCTTACTCTTTATGGCCAACCATGTGAAGAAATAGATACCCACAAACTTACCCAAAAGCAGTCCCACAGCCACGGCTATGCTTACGTTGCCCACCACGTCGCCTCCCCCGAGCACCACACCGGCATTGGCAAAGGCAAACAACGGCAGAATCAAGAAATTCACCACTCCATGCAGATTGTCTTCCAACGACTGCAACGGACTGATGACAAAGTCCGACGCCCGTTCCACCTGCTTCAGCTTGGCTATTTGCTCGTTGTTCAGTACGATATTATCCGAGTGAGAGACAGGGAAACGGTTAATAACCGTACGGATCTGTTCGATATACCTCCCCGCATCCAAGCGTGGGTGCGCAGGTATGACGAATGCCAGTATCACTCCCGAGATAGTGCTGTGAATGCCTGATTGAAGGAACAAATACCAGATTATAAGCCCTCCCGATAAATAGAAGATCTTTTGCGTCATCCCCCGTGTGCCTAAATAATAGAGTATGCCGTAGAGCAACGCCGCTATCAGTAAATATCCATACGCCACTTCCGAGCTGTAGAACAGCGCTATTACCAAGATGCCGCCAATGTCGTCCACCACGGCAAAGGCTGTCAGGAATACTTTCAGACTCAAAGGAACTCGCTTACCCAACAAGCTAAGCACTCCCAGTGAGAAAGCGATATCCGTAGCCATCGGTATGGCCATGCCTTGAGCTTCGGGAGTACCCTGCGTCACTGACAAAGAGTAAAGCAATACCGGCAACAGCATTCCGCCGCAAGCAGCGATAAAAGGGAGCAACGCCTCGCGAAAAGAAGACAACTCACCCACCAGCAATTCACGCTTAATCTCCAACCCCACGGACAGGAAGAACACCGTCATCAGGCAATCATTGACGAACTCAATCATCGTCAGCGGATGCCCCCCGTGCGAGAACAGATTGAAATCTCCTATACGAAGATGCAACTCTTGCGACAGGAAATCCTGGTATACAGGTGCTATCGGCGAATTAGCGACACAAGCAGCCATGATTGCCACCACAAACAACAGGATACTTGCCCAGATATTCAGTGACAGGCGACTCCTAATAGACAGAATTCTTCTCATATCGGTTGTGTATTTATTATCATCAATCCAGCTTCAGTACGGCAAGGAAAGCTTTCTGCGGAACCTCTACGTTGCCAATCTGCTTCATCCGTTTTTTACCCCTCTTCTGCTTCTCGAGCAATTTACGTTTACGGCTCACGTCGCCTCCGTAACACTTGGCCGTCACATCCTTACGTACCGCCTTAATGGTTTCGCGAGATATAATCTTCGCGCCGATGGCTGCCTGAATGGCAATGTCGAACTGCTGCCTCGGTATCAAGTCTTTCAGCTTCTCGCACATCCGGCGGCCCAACTCATAGGCATTGTCGAAATGCGTCAAGGTAGAAAGGGCATCCACCGGTTCGCCATTCAGCAGAATGTCCAGTTTCACCAGCTTGGAGGGTCGGAAACCATTGGGATGGTAATCGAAGGAGGCATACCCTTTGGATATACTCTTCAGCTTGTCATAGAAGTCGATGACTATCTCGCCGAGCGGCATATCGTAGTATATCTCTACACGGTTTCCGGAGATGTATTCCTGTTTCACCAGCTCGCCGCGTTTACCCAGACAAAGGGTCATGATGGGGCCGATGTAGTCGGTGGCCGTAATCACCGAAGCACGGATGTAAGGCTCTTCGATGCGGTCAATCAAGGTCGGTTCGGGCATGCTGCCGGGGTTGTGCACTTCGGTCATATTGCCCTGCTTGTCGTAGACATTGTAAGAAACGTTGGGCACGGTGGTGATTACATTCATATCGAACTCGCGGTCGAGGCGTTCCTGCACTATCTCCATGTGGAGCAGCCCGAGAAAGCCGCAACGGAACCCGAATCCCAAAGCCAGCGAAGACTCCGGCTGAAAGGTGAGCGAAGCATCGTTCAACTGGAGTTTTTCGAGCGATGAACGCAAGTCCTCGAACTCTTCGGCTTCAACCGGATATACGCCGGCAAAGACCATCGGCTTCACTTCCTCGAAGCCGGCAATAGCCTCTTTGCAGGGGCGCATGATGTGCGTAATCGTATCGCCCACTTTCACCTCCTTGGAAGTTTTAATGCCTGAGATGATATAGCCTACGTCGCCCGTACGAAGTTCCGAGCGGGGCACCATGTCCATCTTGAGCACTCCCACCTCGTCCGCATCATATTCCTTGCCCGTATTGAAGAACTTCACTTTGTCTCCTTTACGGATGACGCCATTCACTATTTTGAAGTAGGCAATGATGCCCCGAAAGGAGTTGAACACCGAGTCGAAAATCAATGCTTGCAGCGGAGCCTCTTCATCTCCCACCGGATGGGGGATGCGCCGGATGACGGCGGCAAGGATTTCCTCCACGCCCATGCCCGTCTTGCCCGAAGCGCGGATGATGTCTTCGCGTTTGCAGCCCAGCAGTTCGATGATTTCGTCCTCCACCTCCTCGGGCATGGCGCTTGCCATGTCGCACTTATTGATGACGGGGATTATCTCCAGGTCATGTTCAATGGCCATGTAGAGGTTGGAGATGGTCTGCGCCTGCACACCCTGCGACGCGTCTACGATGAGTAGCGCACCCTCGCAAGCGGCAATGGAGCGCGACACCTCGTAAGAGAAATCCACATGCCCCGGGGTATCTATCAGATTGAGAATATACTTTTCGCCTTGATAGGTGTACTCCATCTGTATGGCATGACTCTTGATGGTGATGCCTCGTTCTTTCTCGAGTTCCATGTCGTCCAGCATCTGTCCGTTAGTCACTTGTATGGTATTGGTAAACTCCAACAGGCGGTCGGCCAGCGTAGACTTGCCATGGTCGATATGGGCAATGATGCAGAAGTTGCGGATATTCTTCATTGTGAATAACTCTATATTTGGTGCGCAAAGATAGTGAAAACAAGGCAAACAAAAAAAGTGCGCCGGATGACACATCTCTGTGTCGGCGCACCTTTTCAGGTTCATGACATTCCGGCTGGTTGCGGCTTAGTTCAGTTTGACGAACAATTCGCCTTCTACCTCGGAAGTAGAAACTTTGTCTTCTCTCAGCAGCCACCCCAATCCGAGGAAGAAATCCTTGTCGACCAGTTTGGTTGCCTTCTTAATCTGCTTGTGCGTCAAGCCTTCCGTTCCATTCAGTGCGGTCCAGATTTGTCCTGCCGCGTTTCCTGCTTTTTCTTTCAACATTTGCATTTGTTTTTGGTTAAACGTTACCCGCATCTCTGCTTTCAAGACGTCGGTGTTTCTTAAAATATCACCGCAAAGATAGGTAAAAATGGGTTATGACACAGACTGCCAGTCGTTTTTTACACAAAACGACAGAAGTCTTATCCTAAGATTTAGTATAACC
>CAUUOT010000081.1:0-6140 GCA_963546815.1 uncultured Bacteroides sp. | reverse complement strand
ACATTATATATATGATATTGATCGTAGACGACGATAGTGCTGTGCGCTCTTCCCTGAGTTTCATGCTGAAGCGTGCCGGCTATGAAGTGAATGCGGCTCCGAGACCTCGCGAAGCAATGGAGATAGTGAGGAACGAGTCTCCGGTACTGATATTGATGGATATGAACTTCACCCTGTCCACCACGGGCGAAGAGGGACTCACGCTACTGAAACAAGTAAAGGTATTCCGCCCCGATATACCGGTGATTCTGATGACGGCATGGGGAAGCATCCAGCTTGCCGTGCAGGGGATGCAAGCCGGTGCGTTCGATTTCATCACCAAGCCTTGGAACAATGCGGCCCTTCTGCAGCGCATCGAGACTGCCCTTCAGTTGTCCGCTCCATCCGAGGGGGAGCTGGAAGAGGGGACGATGCCGCTTAACCGCAGCCACATCATCGGTAAATCTCAAGGACTGATAGAGGTGCTGAACACTGTGGCCCGCATAGCCCGTACCAACGCTTCGGTGCTGATTACCGGAGAAAGCGGGACGGGAAAGGAGTTGATTGCCGAAGCCATCCACCTCAACAGCCGCAGGGCCAAGCAAGCCTTTGTCAAGGTCAACCTTGGCGGTATTTCGCAGAGCTTGTTCGAGAGCGAGATGTTCGGCCATAAGAAAGGGGCTTTCACCGATGCCGTTGCCGACCGCATGGGGCGTTTCGAGATGGCGGACAAGGGCACTATCTTCCTGGACGAGATTGGAGACCTCGATCTGTCTTGCCAAGTGAAGCTGCTGCGCGTATTGCAGGATCAGACGTTCGAAATACTTGGCGACAGTCGTCCGCACAAGGTCGATGTAAGGGTGGTCTCGGCCACGAATGCCGACTTGGCCAAGATGGTTGCCGAGCACACCTTTCGCGAGGACCTGTTCTATCGCATCAACCTGATCACCGTCAAGCTACCCGCCTTGAGGGAACGGCGGGAAGACATTCCTCTGCTGGTGCGTCACTTTGCCGACCGCCAAGCCAAGACCAACGGCCTGCCGCATACCGAATTCTCGGCAGACGCACTGGATTTCCTTTCCCGCTTGCCTTATCCGGGCAATATACGTGAGTTGAAGAACCTAGTGGAGCGTACCGTTCTGGTGAGCGGAAAGAGCGTATTGGACGCAGCAGACTTCGACCATCAATACCTGAGGCGCGACGAACCGGCGAAGGCTGCCAAAGACACAACGCTCGCAGGAATGACGCTGGACGAGATAGAGCGGCAGACCATCTTGCAGTCGCTGGAGCGGCACAAGGGCAACCTCAGCCAAACGGCCTTTTCGTTGGGAATCAGCCGGGCAGCCTTGTATCGCAGGCTCGAGAAGTACGGCATCAGCCTTGAATCATGAGTCACTTAACCATTGAAGAACGTGCGTATTAAATTCTTCTTCATCATCTTGTCCATCTTCCTGCTCGGCTTGGGCGGGGCGCTGGTTTATTTGCCGGACGAGAGCCGTGGGCTGCATCTCTATATCGTAGAGGGAGGAATCGCTTTCATCCTGATCTATCTGGTGATCTTCTACCGGAAGATAGTCAAGCCGATGAGCACCATCGGGAGCGGCATGGAGCTGTTGCGCGAGCAAGACTTTAGCAGCAGACTGAGCCGAGTGGGGCAATACGAGGCAGACCGCCTGGTGAACATTTTCAACCGTATGATGGAGCAGCTGAAGAACGAGCGCTTACGCTTACGCGAACAGAACCACTTCCTCGATCTGCTCATTCAGGCTTCCCCCATGGGGGTGGTCATCACTACGCTGGACGGAGAGGTGTCGCAGCTAAACCCCGCCGCGGTCAGCATATTGGGTCTGCAGCCCGAAGAGGTGGTAGGCAAGCCGTTAGAGCGGGTAGAGTCGCCCCTGGCCGAAGCGCTGGCCGCCCTCCCCAAAGGGAGTACGCGCGTGGTGCACCTCAACGATGCGAACATCTATAAATGCAGCCATTCCTCGTTCATAGACAGAGGCTTCAGCCACCCGTTCTTCCTGATAGAGCGCATGACGGAAGAGGTGATGCGCGCCGAGAAACGCGCCTACGAGAAGGTGATACGCATGATAGCGCACGAGGTGAACAACACCATCGCGGGCGTCACCTCCACATTAGACACGGTAGAGCAGGCACTGTCTCAGGAGCAAGGCATGCAAGACATCTGCGACATGATGCGTATCTGCACCGACCGCTGCTTCTCCATGGGCCGTTTCATCACCCGCTTTGCCGACGTGGTCAGAATCCCCGAGCCGACGTTGACCACCGTGCCCCTGAACGAGTTGGCATCGATATGCAAGCGCTTTATGGAGGGGATGTGCGCCGATCGCGGCATCCGTCTCAGCTTGGAGTGCGACCCGCGCGTGGGAACGGTGCGGATTGACATCTCCCTGTTCGAACAAGTGCTGGTAAACATCATCAAGAATGCCGCCGAGAGCATAGAGAGCCTCCCGTCCCGGGAGCGGGGCAGGGGCGAAATCACCGTGAGGACCTCTCTGCCCGCTTCGGTGGAGGTGATAGACAACGGTCCCGGCATCAGCAAAGACATAGCCGGCAAACTCTTCAGTCCCTTCTTCTCCACGAAGCCCGGTGGACAAGGCATCGGACTGGTCTTCATTCGGGAAGTGCTTACCCGGCACGGTTGCACGTTTTCGCTCCGCACACACAGCGACGGCTTCACGCGCTTCCACATCATCTTCCCTCAAGCCTAAGCAACGCCTCCCCACAACTCATAGCAACGAGTCTGCCTAATCCCTTCCTCCCGCTAATCCCTATACACTAAGCCGCTAATCCCTATACACTAAGCCGCTAATCCCTTTACACTAACCTCTAATCACTAACCCCTATACACTCCCGTCACATGCGCTTCAGCGCCAGTTTGATGACCTGCTCCACCGGTGCGTCCGGTTCTTCCTGAAGGATGGAGAGGACCACTTTCTGCGAGGGGGCGGGGGCAAAGCCCAGCATGGTGAGGGCAGACACCGCTTCCTCCTGCACCCGCGTGCCGAGGGGCGAGGCCGACAGTCCCGCCGCTCCCGGGGCACCGACGGCCGCGGAGGCGAGGTTCATCTTATCCTTGAGGTCGACGATGATGCGCTGCGCCGTTTTGAGGCCGATGCCTTTCACGCTTTTCAGCAGAGAGGTGTTCTCCGTGCGGATGACGTTCATCAGCTCCGAGGGTGAGAGGGCCGAGAGTATCATGCGCGCCGTGTTTCCGCCGATGCCCAACACCGAGACCAGCAGCAGAAACAGTTCGCGCTCTTGCTTGTCGGCAAAGCCGTAGAGCGTGTAGGCATCCTCGCGGATGGCCTCGTGGATGTAGAGTTTGCACTCCTTTTTACCCTGGATGGCCGCGTACGTGTTCAGCGAGATACTGACACCGTAGCCCACCCCGCCACAGTCTATCACCGCCGTGGCGGGCGCCAGTTCGGCCAGTTGGCCTCTAATGTATTCTATCATAAGGATATAGGTCTGTTTTCATCCTTTTTCCGGTAGCGGAGACGAGGCCGTCAGCGCACGATGTCCTCGGGGAACTTGGCAGGCATGCTGATGCGTTTCCAAGTCTCGTGAAACCACATATTCAGCTCGTTTCCCTTCAGGTCTTTGGCAATGAAGAACTTCAGGTACAGCAGGTTGTCCCCCTCCATCTCAAACTCGATGACGTTATCTTTACTGTCCAGCATCGGCAGGTGAATATTCTTCTCGATGCTCTCCTTATAGGTGTTGGAGGTCAGCTGGCGATAAGTGCCGTACCCCGTGATGATGGCCTCCTTGCCCGGAATCATCGTAAAGTTGGTGATATACCCGTCGCGGCTTAGCACCTTGAACGTATTGCTCGGTTTCAGCACACCGGGCACATCCGCAATTTCGGACACGTAGTGACACAGTTGCCAGATGCCCGCCAGCTTTGCGGGTTTGAACTTCGCGCCCCCTTGGGCATAGGCAGCCGCCCCCAGCAGCATGGCTGCCAGCAAGGCGAAGAAACGACTCTTTTTCATACTCGTGCAATGTTGGTTAACGTTTTGTTTTTCCAGTTGACACAAATTTAAGGATATCTTTTGAATAAGGGTATAAACAGGCCAAAAAAACAGTTGCGGCATCCCTTTTTTTGACTTTTATCCCGAAAACTCCCCTCTGTTGGCACCTTTTTCCATACAACAGATATACCTTATTATATATACACCACGTCGTCATCCGTCCGTTCTCTTGGGAAATATCCGTACCCGACGGCACGGCGTAAGCGTTATTTTCCCTATTTTTGCGCCCGAATAACAACTATTATCCAATTAAAATCAATGTAATAACTCCTATGGAACAACCCTTGAAACCCGAAACGCTCTGCGTGCAGGCCGGATGGACCCCCGCGAACGGGGAGCCCCGCGTGCTGCCCATTTACCAGAGCACCACCTTCAAATATGACAGTAGCGAACAAATGGCTCGGCTGTTCGATCTTGAGGAGAGCGGCTATTTCTACACCCGCCTGCAGAACCCCACCAACGACGCCGTTGCGGCCAAAATTGCCGCGCTGGAGGGTGGGGTAGCGGCTCTGCTCACATCCAGCGGACAGTCCGCCAACTTTTACGCTGTGTGCAATATCTGCGAGGCGGGCGACCACCTAGTTTGCTCCTCATGTATCTACGGGGGCACGTACAACCTCTTCGCAGTAACGTTGAAGAAGCTGGGCATCAGCGTCAGCTTTGTCCATCCCGACGCCTCGGACGAGGAAATTTCAGCCGCTTTCCGTCCCAACACCAAGGCCCTGTTCGGCGAGGTCATCGCCAATCCGACGCTGGAGGTGCTGGACATCGAGAAGTTTGCGCGCATAGCCCATAGCCACGGCGTGCCGCTGATTGTGGACAATACCTTCCCCACACCTATCAACTGCCGTCCTATGGACTGGGGCGCAGACATCGTCACCCACTCTACCAGCAAGTACATGGACGGGCACGCCACCAGCGTCGGGGGCGTAGTGGTGGACAGCGGACGGTTCGACTGGGAGGCGCACGCCGACAAATACCCAGGCCTCTGCACCCCGGACGCGTCCTATCACGGCCTGACCTACACCCGGCGCTTCGGCCCCGCGGCCTACATCACCAAAGCCGTGGCGCAACTGATGCGCGACCTCGGCAGCATCCCCTCCCCCCAGAACGCGTTCCTGCTGAACATCGGGCTGGAGACCCTGCACCTGCGCGTGCCTCGCCATTGCGAAAACGCCCTTGCGGTGGCCCAATACCTGTCCGCGCACCCCCACACGGCCTGGGTGAGCTACAGCGGACTGCCCACCGACCGTTACCACACGCTTGCGCAGAAGTACCTGCCCCACGGCTCGTGCGGAGTAGTAACCTTCGGCTTGCAAGGAGGCCGCAAGGTAGCCACCCGGTTCATGGACTCGCTCCACCTTGCGGCCATCGTCACCCACGTGGCCGACGCCCGTACCAGCGTGCTCCATCCGGCCAGCCATACCCACCGCCAACTCTCGGACAGCCAGCTGGCAGCGGCCGGCATTCGTCCGGACCTCATTCGCCTGTCGGTCGGCATCGAGAACGTAGACGACATCATCCGAGATATTGATCAGGCGCTGGGGTAGGGGGAGCTGACAGCTCCCGCTCTGTCCACCCCTTTTCCCAGCTTTTAGGGATTTTTATTCGAAAATGAAGTGATTGATAGACTACAATTAAAATTCTTTGTGAAAAATTTGGTTAGTTCATTCAGATATGCTACGTTTGTAATGTTGTTAAAATAACAGCAAATAAATGTATTAACCTTAAATGTAGCCAGACAATGAGTAAATATGTATTGAAAGTATGGCTAACAGACAATCCGCTAACCACCAGGAGCGAGACGGAAAAATACTTCAGCCTTGATCCAGTTCGTAAAGTAGACAGTGAGATGATTCTGGAACGCATGATGGCCAAGAACCCTGGCGTACGTAAAGAAACCATGGCCCTCAGCGTGAAGCTGATGGAGGAGGTCATCATGGAAGCACTGATGAGTGGTGAAATAGTCAATACCGGCCTGTTTCACGCCGTAGCCAAGCTCCGCGGCAAGGTGGCGATGAACAACTGGGACCCGGACACCAACTCCATACGCGTATCCATCACCCAAGGTAAGCAGCTGCGCGAGGCCATCAAAAACACGCG
>CAUUOT010000080.1:0-6155 GCA_963546815.1 uncultured Bacteroides sp. | reverse complement strand
TGGGAATGGAAGGTCTTGCGCTCTTCGACAATGTTGCGCTGCTACAAGCTTCTATCGTAGGCATCGGCCTGGGTGGAGGCATCTTGAACGGCGAAACCAACGCTTTGGTTGCCGACATTTCGGGAGAGGCGGAAAAAGGTTCGCGTCTCAGCTTTCTGGGCATGTTCTATGGTCTGGGAGCACTGGGCATCCCGACGCTGCTAAGCTTTTTGTCCAGACATTATTCCTATGAGAGCATTCTGCAGGGCATCGGAGCGGTGATGCTTGCCGGAATTCTGTTCTGTGCCTTCATACGCTTCCCCGCCCCCAAACAAGTGCAAGGCTTTCCGGTGAAAGAGGGGTTGGGCTTGCTGAAAGAGGGCGGCCTGCTGATGCTCAGCTTTATCCTCTTTTTCCAAAGCGGCATCGAGGGGATTTGCAACAATTGGTCTACAAGCTATTTCGGACAAATGACGGACATCCCCGCTCAACAGGCGTTGATTGCGCTGACGTGCATGGTGGCCGGACTGACCGTGGCACGAATGCTGCAAGCAATTATCTTCAAGAAGATAAGGCCGGAAGTTGTATTGCCCTACAGCCTTGCGCTGACCGCCGTGGGCTGCCTGCTCCTGACCTGCTCGCCGGACTTTGTGCGGGCGGCAGTGGGCATGACGACGGTGGGCATGGGGTTGTCGTCTACCTTCCCCGTCGTGTTCAGCATCCTCGGAAGTAGATATCCCGCCCTGTCGGGGACGGCATTCAGTGTGGCGCTTGTCATTGCTTTGGCAGGACAGACGGCAATGAACGGACTGATGGGGATGATGTCGCAGTATCCGGGCGGCATGAGGCTGTACCCTTACTTGATTATCGCCTCACTTGCGGCGATGTTCTTTTTGTATAAACGTTCACTCAAATAAATTATTCAATTATCAACTGTCGTACCTCGCGGTACGATTAACAACAAAAAAACAAGAGAAATTATGTTAGCACTTGAATGGTTAAAGAATGCCCATGGCATTATGGAGAAGCTGGAAGCCACCCAGCTGGAGAACATCAAAAAAGCGGCCACAGTGATGGCAGACTCTATCGAGGCGGGCCGTTGGGTTCACACGTTCGGCTGCGGCCACGCGACGATTCCGGTAGAGGAGATGTATCCGCGCATCGGAAGTTTCGTCGGCTTTCATCCGCTTTGCGAACTGCCGCTGACGTTCTTCACGCAAATCATCGGGCAGATGGGCATCCATCAGTTCCTCTTTCTGGAGCGGGCCGAAGGTTACGGGCAGGAAATCATGAAGAACTACGACTTCGACACGAAGGACTGCATGTGGCTCTTCTCGCATACAGGCATCAACGCCGTGAACATAGACATGGCGCTGGAGGCCAAGAAGCGCGGCATGAAGGTGATTGTCTACGGTTCGGCCGGCGAAACGGGCGATAAGCCCAGCCGCCACTCCTGCGGAAAGAACCTCTTCCAACTGGCGGACATCGTGGTAGACTCGTGCGTGCCTTTGGTAGACGCCTCGGTGCCCTTGAAGAACCACTTCGACAAGGTAGGGCCGCTCTCCACGCTGAGCTTCGTCACCATGGTGTGGATGACCATCACCACCGTGGCCGAAATCCTGGCCGACCGCGGCGTTCATCTCTACATCCATCCCTCGCACAACGTGCCGGGCGACACCACCGCCCACCAGAGGCTGGACGCCGCCATCGCAGAGTATCAGAAGAAAGTAAAGATGCTGTAAACAGATAGACAGACACAGACGGAAGCCCGTCCTCGCCTCCCCGGAAAGAGGCAGGACGGGCTTTTTCGTATCATAGAATCCCCGGTATGTAATACTACCACCTCACAGGAAGTAATACTATCGCTTCAGTCGAAGTTACAGTACGACTTCAGTCGAAGTTACAGTACGGCTTCAGGGGAAGTAATACCCTTCGTCCCTATCTCGGACAAGAATAAAATCGATGCCGCCGCTTCGAGAAGTCTGGGCTTTGTCCTATATTTGTTCCCCGGAAAAGGATATAAACAGCATATAGATATGAAGAAAATCAGCCTTACTCTGGCTCTCGTCCTCGGCCTATGCGCGCCGACAAGCTTCGCGCAAGGCGGCAAAGCGCTCGATTTGAAAGAAATCTTATCGAGCAAGTTCACCCCGAAAAACATCGCGGGAGTCATCCCTATCCCGGGCGACGGAGAGCACTACTCGCAGCTGAACGCCGAACGCACGCAGATTATCAAGTACTCGTTCAAGACGGGCAAGCCAGTGGAGGTGCTGTTCGATGCCGCCACGGCACGCCAATGCGCTTTTAAGAAAATCGACCGTTACAGCTTCGCCCCGGACGGGAGCAAGTTGCTCATCGCTACGGAAATCGCTCCCATCTACCGGCACTCGTACACCGCCGTTCATTATATATACAGCTTGAAGCGAAATCTGGACGGGAAGATTGACAATGTGGTGGAGCGCCTTTCGGACGGAGGGCCTCAGCAAGTGCCGGTATTCTCGCCGGACGGCAATCAGGTGGCTTTCGTCCGCGACAACAACATCTTCCTCGTGAAGCTGCTGTACGGCAACAGCGAAAGCCAAGTGACGGAGGACGGGAAGCGAAACGAGGTGTTGAACGGCATTCCCGACTGGGTGTACGAGGAAGAATTTGGCTTCGACCGCGCACTGGAGTTCAGCGCCGACAGTCGGATGCTGGCCTATATCCGCTGGGACGAGCGTGAGGTTCCCTCCTACTCCATCCAGCTCTTTGCCGGACAAACGCCCCGCCTCGTGCCGTTCGAGAAGTATCCGGGAGCATATACGTACAAATATCCGAAGACGGGCGAAACCAACTCGAAGGTATCCGTGCACACCTTCGACATCAAGTCGAAGGTGACGCGCCAGATAGATGTGCCGCTGGATGCGGACGGATACATCCCGCGCATCCGCTTCACACGCGACCCGGACAAGCTGGCCATCATGACACTGAACCGCCACCAGAACCGCTTCGACCTCTACTTTGCCAGCCCGCGCAGCACGGTGGCAAAGCTGGTGTTGCGCGACGAGAGCGATACGTACATCAGCGAAAACGTGTTCGACAATATCGTCTTCTATCCCGAGAACTTCAGTTTCATCAGCGAGAAAAGCGGATACAGTCACCTCTACTGGTATAGTATGGGTGGCAATCTGCTCAAACAAGTCACCTCCGGGCCGTACGAGGTAGGCAGTTTTTGGGGCTACGACGCCGAAGAGGGAAGCTTCTACTTCAGCAGCAATGAGGAAAGTCCGATGCGCACCTCCGTCTACAAGACAGACCGGAGGGGCAGGAAAATCAAGTTGTCTGCCGGAAGCGGAACCAACAGCGCCCTGTTCAGTACAAACATGAAATACTACATCAATCGTTATTCTGCCTTAGACACGCCTACCCTCATCACCCTGAACGACAATACGGGCAAGACGCTCGCCACCCTCGTCGACAACGCTGCCTTGAAACAGGAAATAGCCCGCTATGACATGCCCCGGAAAGAGTTCTTCACTTTCCAGACCTCCGACGGCACTGCACTGAACGGCTGGATGATGAAGCCGACCGACTTTTCTGCCGAGAAGAAATATCCGGTACTGATGTATCAATACAGCGGTCCCGGTTCGCAACAAGTGACGGACAGGTTCGGCATAAGCTGGGAAACCTATATGGCATCGCAAGGCTACATCGTGGTCTGTGTGGATGGACGAGGCACCGGAGGCCGCGGCGCCGACTTCACCAAATGCACTTACCTGAACTTAGGTGTCAAGGAGGCTAAAGACCAAGTGGAAACAGCCCTCTATCTGGGTAGCCAGCCCTACGTGGACAAAAAACGCATCGGCATCTGGGGATGGAGTTATGGCGGATATATGACCATCATGAGCATGAGCGAGGGTACACCTGTATTCAAAGCCGGAGCAGCTGTGGCGGCCGTGACCGACTGGAACTATTACGACACCATTTACGGCGAACGCTTCATGCGCACTCCGAAAGAGAATCCCGAGGGATACAAAGCCGCTTCCGCCTTCACTCGAGCCGGGAAGTTGCACGGCCGACTGCTACTGGTGCACGGCACCGCCGACGACAATGTACATCTGCAGAACTGTATGGAGTATGCCGAAGAATTGGTACAACAGAGCAAACAGTTCGACATGCAGCTCTACACCAACCGCAACCACGGCATCTACGGAGGCAATACACGCCTGCACCTCTACACTCGGCTGACTGATTTCTTCAAAACAAACCTTTAACACCTACACCAACAAGGAAGATATGCCCGACCGAGTACGCAAGCCCCACTGGCTCAAGATAAGCATCGCCGCCAACGACCGCTATACACAGACCAAGCGCATCGTCGAGTCGCACTGCTTGCATACCATATGCAGCAGCGGCCGTTGCCCCAACATGGGCGAGTGCTGGGGAAAGGGCACCGCCACCTTCATGATAGGAGGCAATATCTGCACCCGCAGCTGCAAATTCTGTAATACGCGTACCGGCCGCCCCCTACCCCTCGATGCGGCCGAACCCACCCACGTGGCAGAAGCCGTAGCCCTGATGAAACTCACGCACGCAGTCATCACATCTGTAGACCGCGACGACCTCCCGGATATGGCTGCGGCACATTGGGTGCGCACCATCCGGGAAATTAAACGCCTCAATCCAGAAACAACCATAGAGGTGTTGATACCAGACTTTCAAGGACGGAAAGAACTCGTAGCACAAGTCATCGACGCACGTCCCGAAATTATCTCCCACAACATGGAGACTGTCCGCCGCATCAGCCCACTGGTGCGAAGTGCCGCCAACTATGAAACCAGTTTAGAAGTGCTGCGGCAAATATCCGAAAGCGGCATCACAACCAAATCCGGCATCATGGTAGGCCTGGGCGAAAGCCCCGAAGAAGTAGAGGAACTGATGGACGACTTAATCAAGGCAGGTTGCCACATACTCACCATCGGGCAATATCTGCAACCCACACACAAACATTATCCGGTAGCGGCATACATCACCCCCCAACAATTTACCCTCTACAAAGAAACCGGACTGAAGAAAGGATTCCGCCGCGTAGAGAGCGCGCCACTTGTACGCTCCTCTTACCACGCCGAGAGACATATCTTCTGACGCCTGCCCCTTGCAGCATATATCCTTTACTTTTCGAAAGTCCGTTTATTCTTATAACATATTAAGCTTGAGTTAGATATAAGAGAACTTTTTCCTTTTCCTAAAAAGATTTGTTTATAAAAATACTTCATGAGAAGCTTCGGCTTTGTTTTTACTAAAAACTCACCCGATTTTTAGTAAAAACTCGCCGGATTTTTAGTAAAAACTCAGGGGGAAATTACTAAAAATCGGGGGAGTTTTTAGTATAATCGTATTTCGTTGATTTTCAGATAAGTTCGCAAAATCTAAGTTGGCAAGTAATATGATCATTTGGGGGCTTTTGTTTTCAATGGTAAATAATCATTTATACCCCTGCCATGAATTGCCTGTAATAAAAAAGAAGGCGTTTTTATCATTGATGGTTTCACTCAGAACTCTTTTGCAAGGCATATATTTCCTTATCGAATTTTATTTTTACCAAAAAATATTTGTCATATAATAAATATCTGTAAATTTGTATTGGTCATAGCAGTGGATGTTTGTAGCTGTTTGATTTTCATATGTGAGGTTACAGAAAACATTTCACTCCTACAATTTCTCAATATACTTTCTTATACCGAACTCACGTTGTATACCTATATCAGTAAGTATAGATTAGGTACTATCATAGAGATGAGGCTTTTTTTACTAAAAATACGATGATTAAAAAAACGCTTTATTTTGGAAATCCTGTCTATTTGTCGTTGAAAGACGCTCAATTAGTGATAAAATTGCCGGAAGTGGTGAGAAATAATTCTTTGCCGGAAGGTTTTAAGAGGGGGACTGAAGTGACGAAACCGATAGAAGATATCGGCGTAGTGGTACTGGATAACAAACAGATAACCATTACTTCGGGGGTGCTGGAAGCCTTGCTCGAAAATAACACCGCAATTATCACTTGCAACAGCAAAAGTATGCCTGTTGGCTTGATGCTGCCGTTATACGGAAATACAACTCAAAATGAACGCTTTCGTCATCAGTTGGATGCCTCTCTTCCTTTGATGAAACAACTCTGGCAACAGACTGTCAAGCAG
>CAUUOT010000079.1:0-6204 GCA_963546815.1 uncultured Bacteroides sp. | reverse complement strand
AAGGAATCGGTTCAAGGGAGCCTTTGAACTGAAGTCGGCCAATGGGGCATTCGGCGTACGCATCGAGGTGCAGCAGGGCGGAAGAATGCCGTAACTCTACAGCAGCTCCGGCTGGGACAACCCCTTCTCTTCGAGGTAGGCACGCACCATTTGCAAGATAAGGTCTCCGTACTTCTCCGTACTTTTCTTCCCGAAATTGGGAATGCGGGCCAGCATGGCTTTGTCCGATGGCAACAGGTTGCTGATGCCCAATATCGCCTTTTGCTGAATGACGATGTACACGGGCAGTCCCAGTCGGACAGCCTCTGCATTGCGCCATGCCGTCAATCGGTTGTAAAGTTCCGGGTGGAGCACATCTGCGGAAGTGCGAAGTGCTTGCCGGGGCTCTGCGGCCTCCTCTTTCTTCTCCTTTGCCGCCTTGCCTTTGCCCTTCCGCTGCGAGGTCGAGTCGTCAATGGTCAGCAACGCCTTCTGCTTCAGGTAGTCCGCCATGTGAAAACCGTTTGCCAGGACGTATTGCAACAGTCCGGACTTCAAGCCGGACAAACTCTCCAGCTCATCCACGGCATCCCGTAGTTTCTTCCTCAACTCTTTGTTGTCCGGAACCACTGCATTCGTCAATAGGGCGTCCAGCGGGCGCAACTGTTGCAAGAAGTAGTCCGTGGCGGCGTGTATGCGATCATGCAGCATCCGGTCGGTGAGGTAGTCTTCTGTGCCATCCATCAAGCGGGTATATTGAAGGCCGAACTTCCGGGACACGGCAGTTACCTTTTCGTGAAAACGCACCGCTTCCTCCTTGCAGACAGCCAGCTGTTTTGGGAAAAGCTTGTACAAGTGTTCGTCCATCAGTCGCACATACCTCCGCAATGCCTGCTCAATGGGCCGGAAATCGAACAGTCCCGACAATAATTCGAGGAAATACGTTCGCTGCAAGAGGTGAAAACGTTCCTCATCCGGTTTGTTGCGGCGCGCCTCGCGAGTAAATGTATCCACTGCATCGTCGCTGATAATCGCCTTCGCCGAAAGCGGTGTGCTGAGCACCACTCCCTGCAGCGTCTTGCAGCGGCTCAAGGCTACGTATGTCTGTCCGTGGGCAAACGAGGCTCCGGCATCTATTACGGCCCGTTCGAACGTCAGTCCCTGACTCTTGTGGATGGTAATCGCCCAAGCCGTCTTCAGCGGGTATTGTCTGAAAGTACCCTCCATGACTTCGGTTATCTCCTTGGTCTCTTCGTTCAGCACGTATCTGGCATTGCTCCACTCCTCTTCCTGTACGGCAAAAGGTTTATCCCCCTCCTTGCTGCGCACTTCGATGCCGCCTTCCGACAAGGCAGTCACCTCGCCTATCATGCCGTTGTAGTAACGATGCTCGCCTGAGCTATCGTTCTTGACAAACATCACCTGCGCACCCCGTTTCAGTTCCAGTACCTCATCCGTGGGATAGGAATATTCGGGAAACTTACCTTCTATTTTGGCCCGGAAGGCGAACGAGCGTCCCGGCAGCTGTTCCAGTTCGTGATAGTTGATGCGTTGCGCCTGGTAGTTGTGAGTGACCAAACGGATATAGCCCTCGTCTTTTCCCGGCTCGAATCCGGGGATGTAGCGCCGGTTCAGCATTTCCAGCACCTGGGCGTCGCAACGATTCTCGCGGATGCGGTTCAGAAGTTCCAAGAAGTCGTCGTCGTTCTGCCTATACACCTTCTTCAGTTCGATGGTGCAATAGGTCGTCTGTCTCAAGGCGTGGGAGGAAAAGAAATAAGGAGTGTCGTAGTACTTGTCGAGCAGTTGCCGTTCTTCCTCCTTCACTACAGGAGCCAGTTGCTGCAGGTCGCCTATCATCAGCAGTTGCACCCCACCGAAGGGTTTGCTCCTGTCGCGGAAACGCCTTAACACAGCGTCTATCGAGTCGAGTAAGTCGGCGCGCACCATGCTGATTTCATCTATCACCAGCAAGTCGATGCTACGGATGATGTTTATCTTTTCCTTGCCGTAACGGAAGCGATAAGCAACCTTACCGCCGTCACTGAACGTACTTTCGGGCAGGTAGGGAGCAAACGGCAACTGGAAGAAAGAGTGAATCGTCATCCCCCCCGCATTGATGGCTGCAATTCCCGTCGGAGCGAGCACAATCATGCGTTTGGGACTCTCGACTTTCAGCTTTCGCAGGAAGGTAGTCTTGCCGGTACCAGCCTTACCGGTCAGAAAGAGGTGGGTGCCAGTGTTTTCTATAAACTGCCATGCAAGAGCTAATTCGGTATTCTGTTCCATGGAGATATCGGTTGGTGCTACTTCAAACTGCCTCCCACGATATCGAGCAGTTCGTTGGTGATGGCCTGCTGCCGGCTCTTGTTGTACTGTTTGGTCAAATCTTGAATCAAATCGTTGGCATTGTCCGTAGCTGCCTGCATGGCAAGCATCCGGGCGGCATGTTCGGACGCATTAGAGTCGAGAAGCACGGTAAACATCTTCTGGACAAGTACTTTGGGCAGCAGTTCGGCAATCAGTTGCTCGATAGACGGCTCTACGATATAGTCGTCATTAAAACGGCGCACGTCGACAGAAGCTGTTTTCGTGGCCTCTCGCGCCACACGTACCAGATCGATGGGCAGGTAATCCTCCTTGAGCAGTTCCTGCGTTCCCACCGATTTGAAGTGATGGTAAATCAGCTCCACCCGGTCGACGTCCTTCTCTACAAACCGTCGCATCAGTTCCTCTGCCAGCTTGCATGCCTCCGCATACGAAGGCTTGTCCATCATCTGCTGATAGCTTCCCTGCGGCACGTACCCTATCTTCTTGACCGCCTCTTCAATCTTCTTCCCCACGGGATAAATCAGCACGTTCTCCCGCCCCAACGGCTTATAATCTTCCAACGTGCGCTCCAGCATCTTCGCCACATTCGAGTTGAAGGCACCGCATAGCGAACTGTTGGACGAGAATGCCACGATGGCCACCCGTTCCACGACTCTCACGCCTGTATAGGGCGATTGGAACGACACGTCCGTGCGCAGGAAATTTATCAATATCTCGTTCAATTTCCGTTGATAAGGCAACATGTTCTCAATCCGCCCCTGCGCCTTATGCAGCTTGGCAGATGCCACCATCTTCATCGCCGATGTTATCTGTCGGGTACTCTTGACGGAACCGATTCTGCTCTTAACCTCTTTCAGTGAAGCCATTTCTGTTTACGATTATATCAGCCGCCTTTTCCAACTTCTCACAGACTTGGTCGTCGATGACGCCCGTTTTCAAGACATCGAGTACCTCCGTGCGACAATTCAACTCAAGGTATTCCAAGAAATCATGCTCGAACTCACCCACCTTCTCCAGAGGAACATTTTTCAGCAAGCCGTGCGTGCCGCAATAGAGAATGGCAATCTGCTTCTCCACCGGCATGGGTGTGTATTGAGACTGAACTAACAAGCGTGCGTTTTTCTGCCCTTTGTCGATAGTCAATGCGGTCACCGGATCCATATCGCCACTGAATTTGGTAAACGCTTCCAGCTCACGGTATTGCGCTTGGTCAATCTTCAGCGTGCCTGCTACCTTCTTCATAGCCTTGACTTGAGCGTTGCCTCCCACACGACTCACCGAGATGCCCACGTCAATGGCCGGACGGTTGCCCTGATTGAAGAGGTTCGTGTCAAGGAATATCTGTCCGTCGGTAATTGAAATCACATTGGTAGGGATATAGGCCGATACGTCTCCCGCCTGCGTTTCGATGATGGGCAATGCCGTTAATGACCCACCGCCTTTCACCCTGCCTTTCAGACTTTCGGGCAGGTCGTTCATCTCACGGGCGACCTCTTCCTGACTGATAATCTTTGCCGCCCTCTCCAGCAGCCGCGAGTGCAAATAGAATATGTCTCCCGGATAGGCCTCGCGCCCCGACGGACGACGCAGAATCAGCGATACCTCACGATAGGCCACGGCCTGCTTGGATAAGTCATCGTACACCACCAGCACATGACGACCCGTATCGCGGAAATATTCGCCTATGGCGGCGCCTGCAAAAGGAGCGTAATACTGCAACGCAGCTGGGTCTCCTGCCGTAGCGGCCACCACAATGGTATAGTCCATGGCGCCATATTGGCGCAGCGTATTGACGATGGAAGCTACCGTAGAGCCCTTCTGACCGATAGCCACATAGATGCAATACACCGGATTACCCGCCTCGAAATTGCTCCGCTGATTGATAATGGTATCGATGGCAATAGCTGTCTTCCCAGTCTGACGGTCGCCGATAATCAACTCACGCTGTCCGCGGCCGATAGGTATCATGGCATCTACCGCCTTCAGTCCCGTCTGCAAGGGTTGACTCACAGGTTGACGGAAAATGACTCCCGGGGCTTTGCGCTCCAACGGCATCTCACAGAGGTCTCCGCTTATCGGACCTTTGCCGTCGAGAGCTTCACCCAACGGGTCTATCACACGCCCCAGCATGCTCTCCCCCACCATGATGGAGGCTATGCGTTTGGTGCGCTTCACCACGAATCCCTCCTTTATCTTGTCCGTAGGCCCCAGTAATACAGCTCCTACGTTGTCCTCCTCAAGATTCATCACGATGGCTTTGATACCGTTATCGAACTCCAGCAATTCGTTTGCTTCCGCATTGCGCAATCCGTAGATGCGTGCCACCCCGTCGCTGACCTGCAACACCGTACCTATCTCGTCCAATTGCACACGAGTATCAATACCTTCGAGCTGCTTGCGTAGGATATCGGAAACTTCACTTACTTTTATATTTTCAGACAACATGTTATTTATTGGTGATTTATACTATTCTTCTATTCTTGTCGATAAACTGCTGTTTCACTTTCTTCAGCTGTGTGGCGATACTGGCATCCAGACGAAAGTCATTGATATCGAAGATAAAGCCGCCTTCAATAGATGGGTCTACCTCGATGTGCAGTTCCATAGTGGCGTGTAGCAAAGAGGAAGCGCTGTCGCGGATACGTTCCCGCACCTCGTGACTCACCGGTACAGCCGTAATCAGTTTACCCACACCGATATGTTTCTTCTTCCGGTACAAGTTCAGAAAACTCAGACAGATATACTGAAGGTTGCTCTCACGCCGGTTCTTCAACACCAGAGTGATGAAACGCCCGAACTCTCTACTCACAGGAGCGTCACCCGCGGCAGCACTGCAAATAAGTTCAAACTTTTGGCGTCTTGACAGGAGGGGATTGTCCAATGCCATACGTAAGTCTTTCTGCTCTCTGAAACTACGTTCAAGCATACGCAACAGCTTGTACATCATCTCTGCCGTACCCGTACTTTCGGCATATTCCATCAATGCCTTTGCATAACGCATCGAAACGATTCCTGTATCCATCTTTTCCGGTTATTTTAATTGTTCCGGTTTGCCGCCAACACTTCGTCCAACATCCGGTCTATCATTTCCATCTGCTCATGCTCTTCATCCAGGTTTTTCCGGATCACTTTCTCTGCAATATCCACGGACAGAACTGCCACTTGGCGGCGAATATCGCGAATAGCCTCTTCCTTTTCTTGCTGTATCTGCTTCTTCGCTTCGTTCAAATGCTTTTGAGCGGCTGTCTCTGCCTGCCTGCGTGCCTCGGCAATAATCTTGTCACGCTCCTGCATAGCCTCTCGCAGAATGCGTCCTTGTTCTTTATTGGCAGCGACAATCAGCGCCTCACTCTCTTCTTTCAACTTGGCAAGCTGAGCATTGGCCTCACGCGCCACCTCCAAAGAATGGTCTATGTAGGTTTTGCGTTCTTCCACCATATGGGTGATTATCGGAAAACCGTATTTGGCGAGCACAGCAAACACCACGCCGAATGAAAGAAGCATCCAAAACAGCAGACCACTATCGGGTAATAACAACGACATGGGCTTTTATTATAAGAAAAAAATCAGTAAACACACCACTACAGCCAGCAAGGCAATGCCTTCAATCAATGCGGCGGCAATAATCATGCTCATACGAATATCTCCGGAAGCTTCAGGTTGACGGGCAATGGCTTCCATAGCCGAACCTCCGATTTTTCCGATACCCAGCGCGGCACCGATTACTGCAATACCGGCACCCAATGCGGCACCTACTTTACTAATTCCCACACCTGCCGCAGCAGCTTGTAATAATACAGATAATAGCATAACTTTTAATTTTTAATGTTTATAAATCTATAGTATTCTCTTTTTCTATTCCCTTATTTCTCCGATATCTTGACCGTCGTTTCT
>CAUUOT010000078.1:0-6230 GCA_963546815.1 uncultured Bacteroides sp. | reverse complement strand
GCACCATGCCGAACGGAGTCTGGGCACCGGGATACGTATTCCCCGTAAAGTCCGTACCGATAAAAGGGTTCACAAGCTCGGCATAAGACACATTCTTCACATCCGGCGCTTGCGGGGCGCACGCCGAAACAAGCAAGAGGCTCGCCAGCAGGCGGCAGCAGTTCATCGACTTCATCACAACCATCGTATCAACGTATATATTAATGTATATATTATCGGATAGTACATTCGTCCGTCACGTCACATCAATGTCTTCACGAAAGTAGTACAATAAATCCGAATTCCAGAGTAAGAGAAGAAATCTCTGTGAGATGCCGAAGAAAAAAGGAGGACTCCAGCAAGAAAACTTATCGTCTTCAGGGAAGTATTCTCTATTTCAGCAGCTGAAATAGACTTTTCTCCCTGATCTCTTGAACTTTTTATATAAGAGGAGAGAAAGTTTTTCTACAGATGAAGAGATAAATCTTAATATAAGTATGGTCTTACTCCCCCCGAGCGTGGTTTGGCAGAAAACGGAGGCATATCGCAGGCTATCCCATTCGTTTAGCGGGATTTTTGCATTATCTTTGCGCCCAAAAAGCAACGATGAGCTATACCACCTACCTTTTCGACTTCGACTACACGCTGGCCGACTCTTCGCGCGGCATCGTCACTTGCTTCCGCAATGTGCTTACCCGCCACGGATACACCGAGTTTACGGACGACGACATTAAACGTACCATCGGGAAAACGCTGGAAGAGTCTTTCTCCATACTTACCGGAGTGACGGACGCCGGACAGCTGGCCGCCCTCAAAGCCGAATACGGCAAGGAGGCCGACACGCACATGACGGTGAACACCGTGCTCTTTCTGGAAACCAAGTCGGTGCTGACGGCGCTGAAAGACTGCGGGGCGCAACTGGGCATCATCTCCACGAAATACCGCTTTCGCATCAAGGATCTGCTGGACCGGCATTTCCCCGAGGGATTTATCGACATCATCGTGGGCGGAGAAGACGTGAAAAAGGCCAAACCCTCGCCCGAGGGACTGCTGCTTGCCATCAAGCAACTGCGCGCCACTAAGGCGGAAACGCTCTACGTGGGCGACAGCACGATAGACGCTCAGGCCGCACGGGCCGCCAAGATAGACTTTGCCGGCGTGACACACGGCGTAACCACCGCCGAAGAGCTGGGCAAATTTCCGCACCGGAAGATTATGTCTTCCCTCGAAGAACTGCTGGAAGACATGGGAAAATAGCCTTCGTGTTACCCCCCTATACCGACAAACTCTAAGACACATGCCTTACGAAAGAAAAATCATCAACGACCCGGTCTTCGGGTTTATCAACATCCCCAAAGGACTGCTGTACGACATCGTGCGGCATCCCCTTCTGCAACGCTTGAATCGCATCAGGCAGCTGGGCCTCTCGTCCGTGGTATATCCCGGCGCACAGCACACGCGCTTTCAGCATTCATTGGGAGCTTATTATCTGATGGGCGAAGCCATTCAGCAACTCACCGCCAAAGGCAATTTCATCTTCGACAGCGAGGCCGAAGCCGTAGAAGCCGCCATCCTGATGCACGACATCGGGCACGGCCCTTTCTCGCATGTGCTGGAAAACACCATTGTAGGCGGAGTGTCTCACGAAGACATCTCGCTGATGCTGATGGAGCGCATCAACAAAGAAATGAACGGGCAGTTGACACTTGCCATCCAAATCTTCAAAGACGAGCATCCCAAACGCTTCCTGCACCAACTGGTAAGCGGACAGCTGGACATGGATCGCCTGGATTATCTCCGGCGCGACAGCTTCTACACGGGTGTTACGGAAGGCAACATCGGCTCGGCGCGCATCATCAAGATGCTCGACGTGAAGGATGACCACCTCGTAGTGGAACACAAAGGCATCTATTCCATCGAGAATTTCCTCACCGCCCGCCGCCTGATGTACTGGCAAGTGTATCTGCACAAGACATCCGTGGCCTACGAAAAGATGCTCGTCAGCACCTTGCTCCGCGCCAAAGAGCTTGCCTCGGGGGGAACGGAACTATTCGCGTCGCCCGCACTGCGGTTCTTCCTCTACCATGACGTCAACCGAAAGACTTTCTACGGCACCCCCGAGTGTCTGGAGAACTTCATCCAACTGGACGATAACGATATCTGGACCGCACTCAAGGTGTGGAGCAACCATCCGGACAAGGTCTTGTCCACCCTGAGCACCGGCATGATTCATCGAAACATATTCAAAGTGGAGATTTCTACCGAACCCTTCAGCGAGGAGCGGAAACAGGAACTGACCCGACAAATCAGCGAAGAACTGAACATCTCCCTCCCCGAGGCAAGGTACTTCATCTCCGCACCCCGCATTGAAAGAAACATGTACGACGAAGCGGACGACAGCATTGACATCCTTTACAGCGACGGCAGCATCAAAAACATTGCGGAAGCCTCGGATATGCTCAACATTTCCCTTCTGTCGAAGAAAGTAAAGAAATACTATCTATGCTACCAACGTTTGCACGGACAGGCGTAAAATATTCATCCCAGTACAAGGATATATTAAAAAAAAGTCCGTTCTTTGCGTCACGAAACATCTAACAAGCAACTATAGAAATGGAGTTTTCGGCTAAGCAAATCGCATCATTCATTCAAGGGGAAATTGTTGGGGACGAGAATGCCACCGTTCATACCTTTGCGAAAATCGAAGAAGGAATACCGGGAGCCATTTCTTTCTTGGCCAATCCTAAATATACCTCTTATATATACGACACTCAATCAAGCATAGTCTTAGTAAACAAAGACTTCGTACCCGAGCAAGAAGTAAAGGCAACCCTGATTAAAGTGGACAATGCCTACGAGAGTCTGGCCAAACTGCTCAACCTCTACGAGCAAAGCAAACCCAAGCGTACAGGCATCGACCCTCTGTCCTTTGTCGCCGAGACGGCCAAAATAGGAAAGGATGTATATATCGCTCCTTTCGCCTGCATCGGCGATCATGCGGAAGTGGGAGACAATACGGTCATCCATCCGCACGTCACGTTGGGTAGTGGAGCCAAAGTGGGGAGCAATTGCATCCTCTATGCTCATGCTACTGTCTATCACGATTGCCGTATAGGAAATCACTGCATTCTGCATGCCGGTTGTGTCATCGGTGCGGACGGTTTCGGCTTCGCCCCGTCCCCCGAAGGCTACGAAAAGATTCCCCAAATAGGTATAACCATTCTGGAAGATAACGTGGAGATTGGCGCAAATACGTGTGTAGACCGTGCCACCATGGGTGCAACGATTGTACACAGCGGCGCGAAGCTGGACAATCTTATCCAAATTGCCCACAACGACGAAATAGGTTCACATACCGTCATGGCGGCACAAGTAGGCATCGCCGGTTCTACAAAGGTGGGGGAATGGTGTATGCTGGGCGGACAGGTAGGTATTGCAGGACATCTCCACATCGGGGATAGGGTGAACCTCGGCGCACAGTCCGGCGTTCCCGGCAGTATCAAGGATGGAAGCCAACTTATTGGAACACCTCCAATGGAGCAGAAACCTTACTTCAAATCCGCTGCCGTTTATCGCAGATTGCCGGAGATGTATGCGGAACTGAATGCACTCCGCAAAGAATTGAACGAACTTAAACAACAATTAAATAAGTAACCGATGTTAAAACAAAAGACTTTAAGAGAGAGTTTCTCGCTCAGCGGAAAAGGTCTTCATACAGGACTCAACCTAACTGTTACTTTCAACCCGGCTCCGGACAATCACGGATACAAAATTCAGCGCATCGACTTGGAGGAGCAACCCATTATCGACGCTGTCGCAGACAATGTGACAGAAACGACCCGTGGCACCGTACTCTCGAAAAACGGCGTGAAAGTAAGCACTGTGGAACATGGTATGGCAGCCCTATATGCCTTAGGCATTGACAATTGTTTGATACAGGTAAACGGTCCCGAATTCCCGATTCTCGACGGAAGCGCTCAATATTATGTCGACGAGATAGAACGTGTAGGCATCGTAGAACAGAATGCGGTAAAAGATTTCTATATCATCAAGTCCAAAATAGAAGTCCGTGACGAAACCACCGGCTCATCCATCATTGTGTTGCCAGACGAAAACTTCAGTCTGAACGTGCTGGTATCTTACGACTCAGGCATTATTCCCAATCAATTCGCCACTTTGGAAGACATGGTGAAGTTCAAAGATGAAATAGCGGCCAGCCGGACTTTCGTCTTCGTGCGAGAGATAGAGCCTTTGTTACAAGCCGGACTTATCAAAGGCGGCGACTTAGACAATGCGATCGTAATCTACGAACGTGAGATGTCTCAAGAGAATTACGACAAGTTGGCGGACGTGATGGGGGTACCTCATATGGATGCCAAACAATTAGGCTACATCAATCACAAGCCATTGGTATGGCCCAATGAATGCGCCCGCCACAAATTGCTGGACGTCATCGGCGACTTGGCTTTGATAGGAAAGCCTATCAAGGGACGTATCATCGCCACCCGTCCGGGACACACCATCAACAATAAGTTCGCCCGCCAGATGCGCAAGGAAATCCGGCTGCACGATATTCAGGCTCCCGCCTACGACTGCAACCGTGACCCCATCATGGACGTCAACCGCATCCGCGAACTCCTACCACATAGCTACCCCATGCAGTTAGTAGACAAGGTTATTGAGTTAGGCGCCAACTATATTGTGGGCATCAAGAACGTAACTTCCAACGAACCGTTCTTCCAAGGACACTTCCCGCAGGAGCCCGTGATGCCTGGCGTATTGCAGATAGAAGCAATGGCACAGACGGGAGGCTTGCTTGTACTGAACTCAGTAGATGAGCCGGAACGTTACTCCACCTACTTCATGAAGATAGACGGTGTGAAATTCCGCCAGAAGGTAGTACCGGGCGATACGCTGATTTTCCGTGTAGAGTTGCTGGCCCCCATACGCCGTGGAGTTTCGACCATGAAAGGCTATGTGTTCGTAGGAGAGAAGGTGGTCTGCGAGGCCGAGTTCATGGCGCAAATAGTCAAGAACAAGTAAAGAAACCGCAATAGAGAAAAGCTATGATAAGTCCCTTAGCGTATATTCATCCCGAAGCTAAAATCGGAAAGGACGTAGAGATTGCTCCTTTTGTGTTCATAGATAGGAATGTAGTCATCGGCGACAATAACAAGATTATGGCGAATGCCAACATTCTATACGGCTCACGCATCGGAAATGGGAACACAGTCTTTCCAGGAGCCGTCATCGGCGCTATCCCCCAAGATCTGAAGTTCAAAGGAGAGGAGAGCACTGTCGAAATAGGCGATAACAACCTGATACGTGAGAATGTGACAATCAACAGAGGTACGGCAGCTAAAGGTAAAACCGTTGTGAGGAATAACAACTTGCTGATGGAAGGCGTACACGTGGCTCACGATGCAGTCGTTGGCAGTAATTGCATCATCGGTAATGCAACCAAAATGGCGGGCGAAATTGTTATCGACGACAACTCCATCATCAGCGCAAGTGTCTTGATGCATCAGTTCTGCCGTGTGGGAGGGTACGGCATGATACAGGGTGGTTGTCGCTTCAGCAAAGACATCCCTCCTTACATCATTGCCGGACGCGAACCTATCTGCTATGCGGGAATAAATATCGTGGGATTGCGCCGCCGCGGTTTCTCCAACGAGACTATCGAGCATATTCATAACGCCTACCGCATCATCTATCAAAGCGGATTGAATACGACCGACGCTCTGAAGAAGATTGAAGACGAGATGGACATGACGCCCGAGATAAGCTATATCGTAAACTTCATACGCGAATCGCCCCGCGGCATTATCCCTGCCGGCAAATAAGAGTACCCAGAGCTTGTCGAGTTATTATTCGCAATAAAACATAAATCAAGATGATATACAGATTTACAATCATATCGGACGAGGTGGACGACTTTGTCAGAGAGATACAAATAGACCCGGAAGCCACTTTCTACGACTTCCATGAAGCCATTATAGAATCGACGGGCTATGCCGACGATCAGATGACTTCTTTCTTCATCTGCGACGATGCCTGGGAGAAAGAGAAAGAAGTCACTCTGGAGGAAATGGACGACAATCCGGAAATAGACAGCTGGATTATGAAAGATACCCCATTAAACGAACTGGTAGAAGAAGAAAGACAGAAACTGCTCTACGTTTTCGACAACTTGGCGGAACGCTGCTTCTTCATCGAACTGTCTCAAATCATCACCGGAAGGGACATGCAAG
>CAUUOT010000077.1:0-6345 GCA_963546815.1 uncultured Bacteroides sp. | reverse complement strand
TAAAGCCCAATAAAACGATCATTTTACTCAGTGTCATATTCTTGGCAGGGATGGGTTGCGTAGCTTGGGTTTTATTTGTAAAAGAGAAGTTGATAGGATGGAAGAAAGCCGCGACAGGAGCTAATGAATGACTTCCATCGTCAAGAACGACTGCACCTCAAAAGGTTGATGATGTCAATCTTTTGAGGTTCAGTCGTTCTTTTATCGAGCAAGAAAAACGTTTTCTTGTTCAGCTATCCTGAAAAAAACAGTCGTATGGCGCTAAAAGATTAGTCGACTGTATCCGCAGCATTACTTTTATATACGTGAAGTTCGACGAATACCCTTTCTGAGCAACCATCAAAACCGTAATGGGGTTACGGTAAACGTCGTTACGGAATACCGATAAATACAGCTATTCCGATACCGTGAATACTGGTATTTTGATCTATGAAACACGATGCTCTGCACATGAACAATTCGTCGAACTCGCGTTTTATATGGATTTTGATAGAGGCGTAAAACGATTAGACGGATGCGCAAGCACTGGTTGACGAGGCGAAATTTTTGCGGATAATAAAACCCAATACGTGTCTCATGCGTGACGAGATACGTATTGGGTGTCGAGGGCTGACTAATGGCGCCGCTTTTATTTCAGATTAGTCTTGGCCCACGCCGTAATCAGTTTGTTCTCGTTGGAATTCCATGCCTCCTTATAAAGATTGCGAACCACCTCGAGCCATTTGACACTTCTCTTCTCTCTCGGTTGATCGGAACCAACGTCAATATCGCCGCCGTATGCCGTGTAGTTGGTCCGCGTTGTACCACAGATACGGGCATAAATGCCCGTGTAGTTTTTCAGTTCGTTGTTTGTGACATGGACGTTATAGTCGAGTTGCTCTGCCGTACAACTATAATTGCCTGGGACCGTTTCACTTTCGGTCGCCCATTTCGAGCGGTCGGCGGCATAAACCGTCACCCCGTCCTTGAAGAGGTAAGGATAGTAGCCCTTGTCATCCATGTCTTCATAGACGATACCGCATACGGGGAACTGGCCACCCGATTGTGTCTTGATTTGATTCAACACAGTCTCCATCAAGCTGATGTCGAGACTTCTCTTCACCCTCCATACGGCTGTGGCCACCCATGCGGCTAACTTTTCGGCAGAAGGGTTCATCATGTACACCCGCCCTGTCTTCTGCACGCCGGTCTTGGCGTCTTTGCCCGTCTTGTATTCGTACAGCTTCACCGGATAGCCCTCATAGCCGGGGTAGGTCATGGTTTCCTCCAGCAATTGGCCAGCCATGTATTGCGCCTTGAGTACGGCCGCACTGCTTTCTTGCAGTTTCTTGAATCCCTCCGAATTGTTCAGGAACATGTCCAGTTTGGTATCGGGGTTAATGGGCAGGGAGCGCACTCCTGTCACGTAGTTATCGTCTGTGCAACCTAAAGAAGCGGTGCACAAAAGACATACTAAGTATAATGTTGTTTTTTTCATTGTTGTTTGTCTTTTATGTGATTAGGAAGAGAAATATTACTTTTTCATTACGGCATTCCAAAGGGCTTTGCGGAGAGTTCCGTTGGTGTCGTCACCATCATAGTCCCAGAACATCATCCCTTTCATTCCGTAATGCTTCACCCAATTTCCTTTGGCAGAGATACTGCGGGCGTTGTCGTATCCACAATACATTTCGCCGTTCTTTGTAACGTAGGGCGCTTGCCAGTCAGTATTCCAATGATTGATGATGTATCCATCAGCCTTACTCAACTTGATAATCTTATTATATTCGATATATCCGCCGCTGGCAAAGTCTTTCCGCCCATAGAACGGGATTCCGAGGACGAGCTTTGAGGGCAGAATTCCTGCATCGACGTACGACTTGATGCTACGCATGCAATCCCAGTAAGCATCGGGAGCATAAATGGCTGACTGGTGCTTAGGTGCCGATACTAAATCATACGTCATTACATTGACAAAGTCTACGTAGGGGTCTACAGCAGTCACATCGATGTATTTTCGTCCTCCATCCGAAGTGTTTTGCACATTCATGCAATATCCGGCGTACGTCAGCAGAATGTTTTTACCCAGCACCTCCCGTAAATCTTTCATCAGCAGGGTGAAGTTGTCTACATCTACTTGCGTATCATAGGCATTGCTGCCAAACGTCATTCCTGGAAACTCCCAATCAATGTCAATTCCGTCAATCCCTTCTCGCTGAACGAAGTCTTTGCAATCCTGAGCAAATCTCTTGCGCATCTCGGCACTCTTGGCAAGGGCAGAGAAACCTCCCCCCTTCTTGTTGTCGGTATTAGACACAGTGTTTGTAAACGAAAGCAGTATCTGGGTTCCCGAGCTTTGCTTAATTGCCTGTTTCACTTGGTCGAAACGCAAGCGGTCTCCTTGCAAGCCGAACTTTACGTATTCATTTCCGTTCATATAGAGTTCGGCAAATGCAAAGTTGACGTGAGTAAGATATTTGGGATCCGGCAGATTCTTTCCGTAATAGGTCACATAGCCTAAGGCTATTCTACCTTCCACACGGTCAGCCATAACTTCCGCAGGTTGTTCGGGTTCTCCTTCTCCTCCGGTAGGGGAACTGTTCTTGCTACAAGAGACTATCAACAAGACCGACAGTAAAAGGAACAAGAGCTCTTTTATATTTTTCATAATGTGTGATGTATTACATTATTCCACAGCTTCAAAGAAAGCTACCCAAACCATATCTTCCCATTCCGCTCCGCCAGTATATTTGTTGGGCACGGCGATGGTCATATACTTTTCGTTGAAAGTCAACAGCCAATACACGCCATCTTTGGGTCTACCTACTTCATTGAATTCACTGCCGATGATGGGGATGCTGAGTTTCAATTCGCCCTTCACCCCTTTAGCAGGAACCGAATGCGAAAAGCTGTACGAGCCTTCTTTATTCAGTGTGCCGTCTTTCTTATAAGTCCTGATGACATCATTGTCGAAGATAAATTCCATTTTCTGGTCGCCTGCTTTTTCCAGCGTAGTCTGTCCCCACCATGCGTTTCCTTTCACCTTCTCCGGTGGATAATATCTCCAAAAGCCATAAGCGCCGTTATGGCAAACATATCCTTCACATTCGCGGAACCTCCAGACTTTCTTCGCTGTCTTGTCAGCCTTGTCTTTTGCGCCGGTCAAGAAGTTGGACCATTCATCGAAGACGTTCGTCACGTTCAGTGTTACGGGAGTACTTCGTACGTTTTGTTTTCCCGAGATGCCAACATAATAAACACTCCATTCACCATTACTTGGACAGACGATGGTATCGTTGTCACTGCCGGAACGAAGGTCGAGGTCGCCCTTAGTGACATGCCAACAACCACCTATTTCAGGATGTGAGTTCTTTACCAAGATATATTGGTCGCCTTTTACAGCGCCATCTTGATTAGGGAGCTGCGAAACAGAGATGGCTCCATCCAACTCTTCCTGAGTGATAGATGTTGCCGAGGCGAAATCTTTACGCAAATCATCGTTCTCAATCGGATTGCAAGAGATTGCGAAAAGAACGAAAGAAACGGGTATTACCCAATATTTAATAGCTTTCATAATTCTTCTGCTTTATATGGTTGAATAGATTACATATTGTTCCAGTCCGTGAACTGGGCGGAAGGATCCCAACCGGGATTTTGTTCGATCACACCATTCGATAAGTCGATTTCGGTCTGTGGAATGGGCCAGTAGCCTTGTGTTTGTTGCAGGCGTTTCTTATAGTCAAACTTGACCATCGGCTTCATTTCGGCCGCGTTGATGACATTAAAACCTACCTGTCTGTTCAGTAGATTGCCAGCTTCTTCCAAGTTGGGACCTGACCAGCGCAACATGTCCCACCAACGAATGGACTCGAAACACAACTCCCAACGACGTTCGTTCTTGATAGCATCCAACGAGTATGCTATCGGTGCCAGATGCGATCGGGCACGTACCTTGTTTAATCCATCGGCATCTTCTTTCAATTCAGATTGCATCAGCAATACATCAGCAAAACGGATATGAATCAAATCGGCAATTTGCAACAGTTGCTGGCTTGTTTGGTTAGATATGCCCGGATACATAGTCTTTCCGAACGGTTCGATAGTTCCTTTTGCATTGCAAGCATTGATGTTGATGTACTTTTTCTGATGATAACCGGTCTGCTCATAGTAACGATATGAGACGGTGTAAGGAGGCTCATCCGCATCCAATGAACAATCCATCAATACATTACCCGCTTTATTCGGATCCATTGCTTTATAGGACCATACTGATCCCGTCAGGCGTGGGTCTTCGGTGTAGCCGTCTGTATAAGTCTGTTGTTTCGACCACTCTTTCCACTCGTTAATCATGGCGGGAGAAGCAGGCCCTGCTCCCCATCCGCTACCGAAAGGATAACTCACTTTATTATCGTAGTTGTCCGCAGAAGGAGAGAAGAATTGGGAGCATGTATTAGACCACCATGTGTATGTCCATGTGTTCTTGAGATTATGCTTGTTGGCAAAAAGAGTCTCCGCACAACTGTTCCCTTCCCATGACAAATGGTTGTTAACGGCATATTTGTAGCGATAGTTATTATTATTCTCTTCTGTAATTGTATTGGAATATGCCCAAATATTACGTTGGTCTGAAACTAATCTATGACCGGAATTATTCACACAATCATCAATCCACTCAATAACATGGGCTTTGGATGTGCCATCTGGTAGGGCTTCTTTTGCATAGCGGCCGGTATAGAACAAAAACACTCGGGCCATAAATGCTTCAGCCGCGTATTTAGTGGCATGTCCCGCCATAGTGGAGCCATGCAGATAGATTTTAGCCGGCATCAGATTGATGGCTTCTTTCAAGTCGACGGCAATCTGTGTATACACCTCTTCCACAGTGGCACGAGGTAGTGTGTTGGTACTCATAGCCGTGATACGTAGAGGCACGCCGCCGAATATCTGTACCAGTTCGTAATAGGCCATGGCACGCAGGAAATGAGATTCTCCCATCAGTCGGTCTCTTTCAGCTTGATTTGACCAGTTAGTCACCTTATCTATAGTAGCAATAGCACTATTGGCACGATTGATCAAAGTGTAGCACCGATCCCATAATCCCAATAAGCCATTCAGATTATCCTTGTACATCAAAAAATTGGTTGCACAATTATTGGAATAGGATAAGTTGCCTCCCAAACAATCGTCGCTCGCCAACTGGGCTATGTAGAACTCGGACTACGATTCCGGATTTTCGAATAACAGATGTGCATAAATAGAGGTAACCAGTTCTTGCGCCTCAGTTTCCGTTGCCGGAAAATTCTCTGTTGTCTTTTGAGTTAATAGTTCGGTATCCAAGAAGTTCTCGCAGCTAGTGAGGACCGTAATCATTACAGATATTATATAGATGATTTTTTTCATGGCATTCTTCTGTTTAGAGTTTAACGTTTAGACCCACCATATAGGTGCGTGCACTGGGATAAAAGCCTAAATCTATACCGGACGACCAGGAATAATTGTCGCCGCTGTAACCGATTTCAGGATCCATTCCAGAATAACCAGTAAGAGTGAATAGATTCTGTGCGGTGAAGTACAGACGTAACTGTTGCAACGGCAGTTTCTTGAATGCTTTCTTGAAGTCGAAGCCTATGGTGATGTTTTTAATCTTGAGGTAATCGCCATCTTCTATGTAGATATCGGATACTTTGCTCCAATTGGTATTGGATGAGCTTGACAGACGCGGATACTTGTCAGAAGTTCCTTCGCCATGCCAACGTTTCAGGATGTCGGTAGTATGGTTATTTAGCGGAGAAGAGACAAAGTCGCGATAGCATTTCAGAATCTGTTGGCCGAAAGCGCCATAAGTGGTTACAGCGAAGTCTATAGCTTTCCAGCCGGCATTCAGTGAAAGTCCCATTGTGACGTCAGGATGCGGATTGCCGATTTCAGTACGGTCTTTCTCGTCAATCTTATTGTCATTGTTGATGTCGCGCCAAATAACATCACCCGGCTGTGTAGCGTCACCATTTACTTTCGCACCCTTGTATTCGTCAATCTGTTTCTGGTTTTGGAAAATGCCATTGCTCTTGTAACCGTAGAAATAGCCGATGGGCTTACCCACTTCGGCACGGAAGCACTCGTCTGACCCTTCCCATAATATGCTTCCATTGCCATGGAGAATAGCTTCGGAGTTCGCAATCTTAGTGACTTTATTCTTATTGTATGCCAAATTCAAGTTTGCTCCGTAAGTAAAGTCTTTACCGAAAAGGTCATTCCAATGAAAAGCCATCTCAAAGCCGGAGTTCTCTATTTCTCCACCGTTGATGGAGCAGGCCGATGCTCCGAAGTTGTATTGTACGGGAGCTTCTACCAGCCAGTCTTTTGTTG
>CAUUOT010000076.1:0-6362 GCA_963546815.1 uncultured Bacteroides sp. | reverse complement strand
TATGAAAAGAAAAAAGAACTTAAAGGTTCGTAAATATACAGATAAATACAGACTTTTATTTGTTTAGATATATTTTTGTATATATTTGCTGTGTAATTTAAACAAAACTGATTATGAAAAAGTTATTTAGTGTTTTTATTGTAGCTGTGTGCTGCATGTTTGTGGCTATGCCGGCCCGTGCCCAGCTGAAGTTGGGTGTTAAAGGCGGTGTGAATCTCTCAGAAATCGACTGGAAAGGCGGATATGCGGGAAACAAGGATAATTCTGCCGGTTTCTTCATCGGTCCAATGGCGGAACTGACGATTCCTGTTATTGGATTGGGTTTCGATGGAGCGGTGCTGTATTCGCAAAGGGGTAATAAATACAACATTACGAACGGGACTTTTACCGGTTCGATAGATGCCAAACAACAAGGAGTTGAGGTTCCGATTAACTTGAAATATACAATCGGATTGGGTAGTGCGCTGGGCGTTTATGTGGCAGCCGGCCCGGACTTCTTCTTCAACTTTAAGGACATGAAGTTGCGCGCTTTGGGCAGTACACCGGTTGCACCCGACGGATTGGTCGACTCGAATAAAGCTCAGGTGGGCCTGAACGTGGGAGCGGGTATCAAGTTGTTGAATCATTTACAGATAGGCTTTAACTATCAGATTCCGATGGGTGATAGTTTTTCTGTAAAATCTGCCGTAAGCACGGTTTGGAAAGATGCCCTCGGCAAGAAAGCCGAAACAAAGACTTGGCAGATATCCGCTGCTTACATCTTTTAGGCGTTGCCACCGAACGACACAGATTGATTGACCCTAATTTTTTTAGAGAGCCGGAGGGAGTTTGTTTCCTTCGGCTCTTTGATTTACTGCCCGTCATTTTTCGCACGTCGTCAGGTGAGAATATGGAAGGACGAAGGGTAGAAAAAGGGATGGTCTTTCTCATTCTCTTCTGCTTTGTCGTATCTTTGTCGTCACGATGAAGAAGTTTGCTGACGTCATATTGCCTTTGCCTTTGCAAGTTTGCTTCACTTATTCCCTGCCCGAGGAGTGGGCCGACGAAGTATGCACGGGGTGCCGGGTGGTAGTGCCGTTCGGGCGGAAGAAGTACTATACCGCCATTGTGCTCAGCGTGCATTGCAACGAACCCACGGCCTATGAAGTAAAAGAGATATCCGCCTTGCTGGATGCCTCCCCTATACTGCTCCCGAAACAATTCGAGTTTTGGGAGTGGTTGGCCGACTATTATCTCTGCACGCTGGGAGATGTCTACAAGGCGGCCTTGCCTTCCGGTCTGAAACTGGAGAGCGAAACGATTGTGCAGTGCAATCCCGACTTTGAACCAGAAATGCGTCTACCAGAGAAGGAACAAAAGATACTGGACTTGCTCTCGGCGGAAACAGAACAGAGCGTGACGAAACTCGAGAAGGAGAGTGGCATCAGAAATATCCTCTCCGTCATCAAGTCGTTGTTCGACAAAGAAGCCATCTTTGTGAAGGAAGAGCTGCGTCGTACCTATAAGCCTAAAACCGAGACTTGCGTGCGGCTGACTCCTGCTGCGAGCAACGAGCGTCGTTTGCACTTCTTTTTCGATGAACTGCAACGCCGGGCTCCGAAGCAGCTGAACTTGCTGATGAAGTATATCGAGCTGTCCGGTTGCCTGCGAGGGCGTGAGGTGAAAGAAGTCTCCAAGGTCGAACTACTGGAACGAGCCTCTGCCGCCCCCGGCATATTCAAGGGACTGGTGGAACGTGGCGTGTTCGAGGTTTACCGTCGAGAAACGGGAAGACTGAATACATCGCTTCCGAAAGACATCCTCCCCCTCAACCCGTTGAGCGAACCTCAGCGGAAAGCCTTCCAATCCATAACGGAAAGTTTCCGTACAAAGAATGTATGCTTGCTGCACGGTGTGACCTCTAGCGGCAAGACCGAGGTGTATATCCATCTGATAGAAGAGACCGTCCGGCAAGGAAAGCAAGTGTTGTATCTGCTACCTGAGATAGCCCTCACCGCACAGATTACCGAGCGGTTGCAACGCGTCTTCGGCTCTCGTCTGGGCATCTATCACTCCAAGTTCCCGGATGCCGAGAGGGTGGAAATCTGGCGCAAGCAACTGACGGACGAAGGTTACGACATCATTCTGGGAGTACGCTCTTCCGTCTTCCTGCCCTTTCGCAATCTCGGTTTGGTCATTGTGGATGAAGAGCATGAGAATACTTACAAGCAGCAAGATCCGGCTCCGCGCTACCACGCCCGCAATGCTGCCATCGTGCTGGCATCTATCTGCGGTGCCAAGACCTTGTTGGGTACGGCCACTCCTTCCGTGGAGAGTTGGTACAATGCCGAGACCGGTAAGTACGGGTTGGTAGAGCTGAAAGAACGATACAGAGAACTGCGAATGCCGGAGATAATCCCCGTCGACATCAAGGAGCTACACCGCAAAAAGAGGATGAACGGCCCTTTCTCTCCGTTATTGCTGCAATGCTTGCGCGAGGCTCTGGAGCAGAAAGAGCAGGCCATTCTGTTTCAGAACCGTCGCGGGTTTGCCCCCATGATAGAGTGCAACACGTGCGGATGGGTGCCTAAATGCAAGAACTGCGATGTAAGCCTGACTTATCATAAGGGATTGAACCGGCTGACTTGTCACTATTGCGGCTATACCTCACCGCTTCCGCGTGTCTGTCCGGCATGCGAAGGGGTTGACTTGCGCAATCGAGGTTTCGGCACGGAGAAGATTGAAGACGACATCAAAGCGCTCTTTCCCGAGGCTCGCGTTGCCCGCATGGACTTGGACACCACGCGCACCCGCACCGCCTACGAGCGCATCATCTCTGATTTTCAACAGAGGAAAACGGATATTTTGATAGGTACGCAGATGATTTCCAAAGGCTTGGACTTCGATCATGTCAGCGTAGTGGGAATCCTCCATGCCGACACCATGCTGAATTATCCCGACTTTCGCGCCTACGAACGTGCGTTCCAGCTTATGGCCCAAGTGGCTGGACGTGCCGGGAGGAAAAACAAACAGGGAAAAGTGATATTACAGACAAAGAGTATGGAACACCCCCTCATTTCGCAAGTCATCCGCAATGATTATGGGGCGATGGCGGGCGGGCAACTTGCCGAACGGCAGATGTTTCGTTATCCGCCTTACTGCCGGCTGGTGTATGTCTATCTGAAGAACCGCGACGAGGCATTGCTCGACCTGATGGCCCAAACAATGACATCCAAGCTCCGCTCCATCTTCGGCAAGCGTGTGCTGGGGCCTGACAAGCCGCCCGTAGCTCGTGTACAAACCTTGTTTATCCGTAAAATCGTCTTGAAGATAGAGACCGGCGCTTCGATGGCGCGTGCCCGTCAGTTGCTTGTGCAGGTACAAGCGGAGATGCTTTCCGAAGACCGTTTCAAGTCGTTGATAGTCTATTATGATGTAGACCCTATGTAAGCCTCCGGATTCGGTATAAGAAAAGGATATGCTATATGTAATCTTGCAAGTAAATTGTACACATTGCTACAGCAGAGATTATACATTTATGTATAAAAAGACTGCACTGGCGTGCAATAAAGACGATAATCTTGCATGTTTTTTAATGATGGGCATAGTGATCCCGGAAGAAACGCTTATTGTCGTTCAGGCTACAAGTAGCGTCTATTCCAGCTTGCTGCAGGCGCTCGGAAATCTCGTTCAGCTTCTTTCTGGAGACTCTTCCGATGTAGAATAGCCGGTAGCGATAGTCACTGTCCAGCACCTCCATGATATGCGTGAAGTTCAGCTCGCGGGCAAAGTCGAAATTGATCTTTCTCAGTTCCCGGTACGGATAGCGTATCGTTCTGCCTGCACTGTGTATAATCAGGGTTTCATTATCCAGCGTCAGATAGCAGAAACGTGTCATCAGCATGCTTGCGAAAAAGATGCTTAAGACGAACGAGATGGCTGCCGGAATCACTCCCCATTGTCCCGCGCCGCCGCTGATGGAGTAAACTCCCAATAGGAAGAACATCACGAATAACACGAAAAACCAGAACATATAGAGCGAGGGACGCCGGTAGGTCATTGCGGGAATGTCGGTGGCAGTCCTTTCTTGCGGCGTATAGTTGTCGAAAGGTATTTTTTTGAAGATAAGGAAGCGAATGACGGATGATGGACGGTGGAAAGGAAGCAGATAGACGGTTTTGTCCTCCCCGCCTTGCAGGTGAAAGGTCAGTATGCCCGGTCCGTATATTTTCTTGCCCGGCGGGGCGCTTTGGGGAGAAGTCCGATGATAGCGTCTCATGAAGCTGAAACTTTCGATTTGATGCCAGTCGATGTGCAGTCTTTGCAGCAGTCGTTCGGCTCTTTTCTGTTCTTTGCAGGTCACTTCCATACTACTTATTTTTTAAGTTCGGGATAGCTGATACGCGTATGATATATCATCTTCAGTTTGTCTTTGAAAACCGACTTCACAGTGTCTATATCCTTGAAAGTGATGGGACATTGTTTGAAATACCCTTCTTCCACTTGCGAGTCGATAATCCTGTCGACCAGATTGCTGATGCTCTCTTCGGTGTATTCCGGCAAGCTGCGCGATGCGGCTTCTACGGAGTCGGCCATCATAAGAATGGCTTGCTCTTTGGTGAACGGATTGGGTCCCGGATAGGTGAACGCTTCCTCGTTAGGTTCCTCGCCGGGGTGTTCGTTTTTCCATGAGATATAGAAGTATTTCGTTTTTCCGCGGCCGTGATGGGTAGAGATGAAATCTTTGATAACCTTGGGTAGATTATGCTTCTCTGCCAGTTTCAGTCCGTCCGTCACATGACTGATGACCACTTGTGCACTCTGTTCGTAGCTGAGGTTTTTATGCGGATTGACATTACCGGACTGGTTTTCGGTGAAGAATGCCGGGTTTTCCATTTTTCCGATGTCATGATACAGCGCTCCAGTACGAACCAGTTGGCTTTTGGCCCCGATGCGGTTAGCGGCTTCCGCGGCAAGGTTGGCCACCTGCATGGAGTGCTGGAACGTTCCGGGGACGGTTTCGGACATACGCCGCAACAGGCTGTTGTTGATATTGGAAAGCTCGACCAGCGTTACATTGGACGTGAATCCGAATATTTTCTCCACAAGGAATAGCAGGGGATATGTGAATAGCAGTAATACCCCGTTGGTGATGAAGTAAGTGTACATACTCCTGTTGAGTTTCGACAAGTCGTTTTCCGTAATCAACTCGAAGGCGAAGTGTACGGCCGCGTAGGTCAAAATCACGATAAAAGCTGTGCGGAACAGTTGCGAGCGTTGTGAAAGTTCTCTTAGGCTGAATATGGCAACCAGTCCGGCAGAGAGCTGGAGAAGAATAAACTCATGGGGATAGCGCAGGCAGATGGAACAAATGAGTATGGTGGTGACGTGAGTGACAAATGCCGTGCGCGAATCGAGGAATACCCGGATAATAATCGGCAAGACGGCATATGGGATAATATAGATGTTGAGCACGTTGTTGGCAATCATAATGGCCGTCAGCGTGCAGTAGAACATGATGAGAACAAAGAGCAGGGAAAGACTGCCTTTGCGTTCGTAATAGTCTTTACGGAACAGGTCGAGATAGAGCATGAAACACAGCATGAAGATGCCGACGAATAAAATCTGTCCAGCCAGTATCAGATGTTTTTGTCCGATGGATTCGCTGCGTTTGATGGATTCTTTCCGGAGGCTCTCGAGTATGTTGTATGTCTCTTGATTGACAATCTCTCCGCGATCGATGATTTTCTGTCCGCTCAACACGATGCCGTTGGCCCATGAATAGTTGTCGAGTATCTCTTTTCTGGCTGTTTCGGTCCGTGGCTCGTCATAGATCAGGTTAGGGAATAGGTAATCGTTCAGAGAGCATTGCCGCAATATCTCGGGTCGGTAGTGGACGCTGTCGGCAGCAAGTATGTAGCTATAAGCATCTTTCACCGAATAAATTTTGTTGAGACTTTGTTGGTTGGCCAGTTTATCATTGATTACCATGATGGCGGTCGTACTGTCTTTGTGCAGCTTGTCCAGTTCTTCGGTAGAGATGATGCCGGCACGATACACTTCGGCCAGTTTCTTTTCCAAGAAGCGGGCGTAGTCGGCGGAGGGGAGCAGTCCGCGCAAATGAGTCTGATAATCCGTTTTCAGTTTCGTGAGAACACTCTTCTCAATGTCTTTATCTAAGAGAAAATAGGGCAGAAAAGAGGAGAAAATGCTGTCCTGTTCGCGTTTTACCACCTCATCAGATTTGTAGATGGGAAAGTCGAATGTAGCCATGAGTTGTCCGTACTTCCAGGGCTTGTCAATATCGAATTGATAGTTGAATTTGCCATCTCGCGGCAAGAAATAAACAATAACTCCTACCGTACCGATGAAGATTAGTATCC
>CAUUOT010000075.1:0-6383 GCA_963546815.1 uncultured Bacteroides sp. | reverse complement strand
GAGCCATAGCCTTTTTGTTTTAAGTTGATGGCTGCAAACTTAAAGTTTTTTATAGGATTGCGCAAGAAAAAGAAGAAAAAAGTGTGATTTTTTGAGGTGATGCCTCGAATGACTCGAAGTTTATCGTCGGTTTTCTACTTCATAAAGAATGCGTACTTTTTCTTTTGCCGGCCCAAAAGAAAAAGCTACCCCAAAGAAAAGGCCCGGGCTGAGTCTCTGAAACATAGGAAGAAAGTGGATTACCTCAAAGTTTCACCCCCCTCCGTTGTATTGAGACTCTATTTCCCAATACGAGTGAAGCCACCTCAGTAGTATTGGGAGGTGGCTTCAGTAGTATAGAGAGGTACGTTCAGTATAGACCGGTAAAGGTGAAACCCTTAATCAAGCCCTACCTCATGCTTCACCGGCGAGAGGATGAACGTAAATTCGTAATCGCCGTACGGCAACAGGTATTCCGGGCGTGGGATGCGCCCCCAGCTGTTCTCGCATCCCAGTCCCATCTGCACCTTGTCGATGCAGAAATTCGTCAGGTCGGCCTCTTCCACTTCGGGCGAGTGGCCGTTGCGTTTCTCCGCTCCTTCGTCCAGCGACTCGATGGTGTAGTGCAATGCCGACGCCGAGAAAGGTTCGGCTGCCACCACCTGCACGCCGTTTCCGGCCGCATCGAGTGTCTTCCACCAGCGGATGTCGGTCTTCGTGCCGGTCTCCTGCGGACGGATGTAGGAGTAGAACTGCTCGGCCACGCTCTGGCGATAGACGCCAAGGTCGGTGGCATGGTTACGGTCGATGTTGTTCTCTATCGGGCCGCGGCCGTAATATTCCACCGTGTGGAACGAGCGGGGCATGGGCAGCTGCATGCCGAAGCGGAAGAGGTTGGAAACGTTGGCGTCCTTGTCGGCCGTCAGTTTCTGTGTCACCCTGATGGCGCCGGCGTTGGTGATGACGTAGGTCAGGTTCAGCTTGGCCGAAACGCCGTGCATGTCATAGGCGGCCTCCACAATCACCCGCTTGTCCTCGACGCGCTGTTTGAGCGACGTCAGTTTGATTTCGGGGTTCTTCCACGCGGCGTACTTGCGTTGCAGGCCGGCACCGAAGTCATTGTCCGTCGGCGCGCGCCAGAAGTTGGGCGTCAGGGCGCCGCCCTCTTTTATCATGTCCAGCCCGTTCACCTCGTATTTGGTCAGGTAGCCGCTGCGCTTGCTGAACTCCGCACGGAAAGCGTCATTGCCCACGATGAGGAAGTTACGGTCGTTTCCCTGCATCCGCGGAGCTACGGCGGGCGTGTTCACGGTCTCCGCGTTTGCCGGCTCCATGGCGGGAGCCTTATACGGATTCAGCGTAAGCTGCTGCTTGGCCACGGCATGCCCGGCGGGGAGCAGTCCCTCACGGTTCTTCAGTTTATAGGAAACGTTCAGCAACCACTCGGCGCACTGGCAGGTGTTGCCCCAATCGAGCTTGACGTTCGCCGTCTGTTGGGGAGCCACATGGAGGTTGTCCACCCGCCCCGTGCGAATCACCTTGCCGCCTTTCAGCACCTCCCATTCCAGATAATAAGCGGAAAGGTCGCGGAAGAAGTTCTCGTTATACACAGCCACTTCGCCGTGCTGCAAATCAGCGGGAGTGGTCCAAATGCTCTGATAGAAATGTCCCACCTCGTACATGTGAGGATTGGGCACACGGTCGGGGCTTATCAGGCCGTTATCACAGAAATTGCCGTCGGTGGCGTCGAAGCGGTTGAAGTCGCCTCCGTAGGCATAAATCGTCTTGCCGTTCTTACCCTTCCAACGCACCGACTGGTCGACAAAGTCCCAGATGAATCCTCCCTGGAATTTGGGATACTTGCGCACCAAGTCCCAGTATTCTTTGAATCCGCCTTCGGAGTTTCCCATGGCGTGGGCGTACTCGCATTGAATCATCGGTTTGGTTTGCGATGCGTCTTCGCAATAGGTCTTGCAGGCCTCGTAGGTGTAATACATCGGGCAGAAGATGTCGGTCTTGCCATCCTTGCGGGCCTGCTCGTATTGCACGGCCCGGCTCGGGTCTTCGGCCTTCACCAGGTCGTAGGCAGCCTCGAAATTGGGTCCATAGCCCGCCTCGTTGCCCAACGACCAGAAGATGATGCCGGGGTGATTGAAGCCGCGCTGCACGTTGCGCAGGTTGCGCTCCAGATGGGCCTTCTGATAGGCGGGGTCTTTGGCAAGGGTCTTGTCGCCGTAGCCCATGCCGTGAGATTCTACGTTGGCCTCGGCCACGACGTAAATGCCGTACTTGTCGCAAAGGTCGTACCAGAGGTTGGCGTCGGGATAGTGGCAGGTACGCACGGCGTTGATGTTGAACTTCTTCATCATCTGGATGTCCTGCATCATGCGTTGGGGCGATACCACATAGCCGCCGTCCGGATCCATCTCATGACGATCCACACCCTTGAAAAGTACCGGCCGGCCATTGACAAGAATCTGCGCATCTTTCAACTCTATCTTGCGGAAACCTACCTTGACGGGAATCACTTCGCCGCTGCCCTGCATCGTGGCGCGCAAGGTGTACAGATAAGGGGTCTCGGCCGTCCACTTATGCGGATTGTCCACCGTCATCACCGCAACGCCGCCGCGCACCGTCTGCGCAGCCACCTGCTTGCCCGCCGCGTCGAGCAACTCCAGATGTACATCGCCGCTGCCTTTCCGGCTGACAGCCACACGCAAGGAGCCGTTCTTGTAGTCGGCATCCAAATCGGGCGTTACGCGGATGTCCTCGATGCGCTTCTTGTCGCGTGCATAGAGGTAGCAGTCGCGGCCCACACCGCTATAACGGAAGAAGTCCTGGTCTTCGAGGTACGTTCCGTCGCACCAGCGGAACACTTGGAAAGCTATCAGGTTCTTCTGCCCCGGCCTCAGGTAAGGAGTCAGGTTGAATTCCGCTTCCAGCTTGCTGTCCTCGCTATACCCCACATAGCGCCCGTTGACCCACAGATAGAGGTTAGAGGTCACTGAACCGAAATGGGCAATGATGTCTTTGCCGTTCCAGTGGGCGGGCACCGTCACTTCACGCCGGTAGGAGCCTACGTAGTTGTTCGCTGTCGGCACGTACGGAGGGTTGTTCTCGAACTGATTACGCCAAGCATAACCTACATTCACGTAGATAGGGTCGCCGAAGCCGTTCAGCTCCCACACGCCGGGCACGGGCATATCGCTCCATCCCTTGTCGTTGAAACCTTGTTTCCAGAAGTCGACAGGACGGGCATCGGCGTCTCTCACCCAGAAGAATTTCCAGGTGCCGTTCAGCGTCATGTAGTTGGACGATTGTTCTTTTACTGCGCGAGCGGCAGCATCGGCCGACTCATAAGCGAAATAGTTGGTGTGCATCGGGGCACGGTTCACGGCGTTCACCTCGGGGTCGCGCCATTCGTTGAAAGACTGTGCGCCGACCGTCAAGGCCGAAGCGGCAAACAAAGCGGTAATGAAATGTTGCTTCATGATAAAGTGTGTTTATAAATAGAGGGTGATAGTTGAGTAAAATCGACATGCGGTCACAAAGGTAGGGTAATAATTTCTTATCGGCAATAGGGCTGCGCTCAAGAGCAGCCACCGGCATTTCCTTGTTTTCAGGATATCCGTTTAAGAAGTTTCTGATGGAGGCAAAAATACGCCGTTCGGGACAAGCACACCGCCCACAATCCTTTCAAAAAGGATAGAATATCAGTCAAAAGGGAGACGGAAGTCACGAAATTCCCCCGTCGATGCTTACTTTTGCAACGGATATCATCAACGACACATGGCAGGCATCTATATACATATTCCCTTCTGCAAGACGCGTTGCATCTACTGCGACTTCTACTCCACCACCCGTTCGGAGCTGCAGTCGCAGTACGTCGGCGCACTGTGCCGCGAGCTGCGGATGCGCAAGGATTACCTGAAAGGAGAGGCGGTAAAGACTGTCTACTTCGGTGGAGGAACTCCTTCGCAACTGAACGAGGAAGAGTTCCGCCAATTGTTCGATGCCCTCGAAGCGACGTACGGACTGGGTGCCGCGGAGGAAATCACCCTCGAGGCCAACCCGGACGACCTGACGGAGGAGTATGCTGCCACGTTGCGCCGCCTGCCCTTCAACCGCATCAGCATCGGGATACAGACCTTCGACGACGTCGCACTGAAGCTGCTCAACCGCCGCCACAACGCCCGGCAAGCCGTAGAGGCCGTTGCGCATTGCCGCAAGGCGGGCTTCCGCAACATCAGCCTCGACCTGATTTATGGTTTGCCCGGCGAGACGGACAAGCGGTGGGAGGACGACTTGCAGCAGGCCATCCGCCTCGACGTGGAGCATATCTCCGCCTACCACCTGACATACGAGGAGGGCACGCGCCTCTACCGCCTGTTGCACGCAGGCCGCATCCGCGAGGTGGCCGAAGAAAGCAGCCTGCGCTTCTTCATCGCCCTAACGGACCGGCTGAGCAAAGCGGGATATGAACATTACGAGATATCCAACTTCTGCAAACCCGGCATGTACTCGCGCCACAACACTGCGTACTGGAGGGGCGTCCCCTACTTGGGTGGCGGCCCCTCGGCACACTCGTTCGACATCGAGACGAGGCAGTGGAACACGGCTTCGCTGGAGGGCTACATCCGTTCCATCGAGGCGGGACGGCTACCGTACGAGGCGGAGCGGCTGGACTTGCCCACCCGCTACAACGAGTATGTCATGACCGCCCTGCGCACGGCGTGGGGCATAGACCTCGACACAGTAGAAAGTCGCTTCGGCAAAGAGATGCGCAGACATTGCACCGCCTTGGCCGCCCCGTACATCGAGAGCGGCAAGTTGGCGTGTGCGGACGGCCACCTGCGCCTTACCCGCGAGGGCATCTTCACCAGCGACGGCATCATCAGCGACCTGATGTGGGTGTAAAAAAGGTGCGGAAGGTACCCCCCTACAGATACTCCTGAACGGGAGAGAGTATAGGAAAGTCCGACTTAGGCAATGTCTAAGTCGGACTTTTATATTGTCTTATAACTAAGTGTTGGGGAACGCTTATTTGTCTGCTTTTATAACTCTTCTCTTCAATCTGATAAGCGGGCAGTGCATCGGCTTTTATTCATTAGAAAAGAGACGCACCGCAGAACGATTAAGTTTTTCCACTGAATTCTGTGTAGTCGCGTTACTCTCTCCGATGGAAGAACACCTAGCCCAGGATGATACATTGGGCGTGCTCGACCAATAATAAGTGTACCTACCTCGATGATAGAGTGTAGCTGTAGAAAATAAGTATGAATAGAGATAACCATTAATCGGGAAGATACGGGTAACGACCTTGTCAGCAGGCTGGCTGTTCCACCACGACTCCTGGGCAATAACTGTTTTCAGGTTAGGCAAAGGGTCTTGGTCACCCACATAAACGCACTGCACTTTTAGTTGAGAAGTAATATTGTCAAGAACGAAATTGCCAATCTTTTCGTAGCGGAAGGCGCAAGTGGCGCTATTGTCTCCAGCCAATGGGAAGTCGGTGAGAGAGGAACCGTCGGCAGAATTGCCTGTACCTTGCTTATAACGCAAACCGTAGCTGATACCATTACCTGTAGAGGTATAATCGGAAACGTATGTATTCTTCGTTCCTCCAAACTCGATAGCCTCGTTGAGACCATCAACACTTTGGGGAGTATTATATACGCCATAATTTTGGTAGGGGAAAATCCCCGTCCACTCCCAACGTGAGGGTAGATGATAACCCTTTCCTGCACCGGTGGTAAAGAAAGGATCATCAAACAAATACTTGGTATTGGGGTTGTAAGAGGTGTGGCCTTCGCCCGTGCATACGAAAAAGCTGTAATACCCGCTTTGGTCGTTGTTGTGGTTGGTTGCCCAACGCAGGTTAGGGTCAGTCTGGGCAGATGTAGGTGTAGCGTTGTCTGGTATGGTACCATATTGGGATCCGCCAGCCAGGTTGTATTCCGCTACATACTCCAGTGGCATTTTACCTCTCTGGTTTACTTTAATCCACTTCTGAACTGTAGTTCCGTTGTTGCCAATAAGTTTCAGCCTTGCAGTTCGATATTTATAGGCTTCTGTAGCTTTAATGGTAACGGTTGTCGGCCCGTCCGTTGTACTGATTGTAGGAGAGACTGTCACCCAATTCGGTATGGATGCCGGGTCTATCTTCCATCCGCCCGTATTCTCTGTAGTGATGGTCAGAGTTTCCCCGGTAGTTACCACATTAGGCCCTATTAAAGTAACTCCTTTTTTATCCGTACTTATCCTCTTGAGTTCATCCTCTTTCACCTCCTCATTGACGTCATACCACGGCACAATCTTGCATTTAAACGTCACGGCACCTCGGATGGTCTCCTCTTCCGTTCCGTGTCCCGGGGCAACGATGTGATGTCCGTTGGTCAGGTCCA
>CAUUOT010000074.1:0-6403 GCA_963546815.1 uncultured Bacteroides sp. | reverse complement strand
ATTCGAGTGGGCACGCACGCACGTCACTTCTACCTTTTATATCTGCTGGGCGGCGCAAGCCGGGCTCTATTACCATTATGGCATTCCCAAATATCCTTTAGAGAAGAAAATGTTCGGCATATTTGAACACCGTCCCTTGCTCCCGTTGCATCCCATATTCAGAGGCTTTGACGATGTGTTCCACGTCCCTCACAGCCGTCATACGGAGGTACGCAGAGACGACATTCTGAAAGTGCCCGAACTGACCTTGCTTTCCGAATCCCAGGAGGCCGGCGTATACATGGTGGTAGGCCGCGGTGGACGTGAATTCTTTATAACCGGTCATTCGGAATACTCCCCATTGACACTGGACACGGAATATCGACGCGATTTAGGCAAGGGACTGCCCATCGAGATACCTCGCAATTACTATGTGGATGACAATCCGGAAAGAGGAGTGCTGGTGCGCTGGCGTGCTCATGCCAATTTGTTGTTTTCCAACTGGCTGAATTACTTTGTATATCAAGAGACACCGTATAATATAGAAGAGATTGGATGATGCCCGAAACACGGTGCGGAGAATGCATATCCCGGCCGTTTAGGACTGAGCATGATGATTAAGCAAAGAAAAATAGAGCTGTTGGCTCCCGCAAAGAATCTGGAGTGTGGCATCGAGGCCGTCAATCACGGAGCGGATGCGGTGTATATCGGTGCGCCTAAGTTCGGCGCGCGCGCTGCGGCTGTCAATTCGTTGGAAGACATTGCTGCGCTGGTGGAGTATGCCCATCTCTACAATGTCCGTATTTACGTCACGGTCAACACCATCCTGAAAGAAGACGAGCTGGAGGAGACGGAGCAGATGGTGGGGGCTTTGTATCGTGCAGGGGTGGATGCGCTGATTGTGCAGGACATGGGAATCACCCGATTGAATTTGCCGCCTCTTCCTCTCCATGCAAGCACGCAGATGGACAACCGCACTCCGGAGAAAGTACGCTTTCTGGCCGAGGCAGGCTTTCGCCAAGTGGTGCTGGCGCGCGAACTCTCGCTGCAGGAGATAAAGCAGATTCACGCCGCTTGTCCCGCAGTGCCCCTCGAGGTGTTTGTGCACGGAGCATTGTGTGTGAGCTACAGCGGACAATGCTATGTCAGTCAGGCCTGCTTCGGGCGCAGCGCCAATCGCGGAGAGTGCGCACATTTTTGCCGCTTGCCCTTCAGCTTGCGGGATGCGGACGGGAAAACGATTGTCCGAGACAAGCACTTGCTGTCCTTGAAAGACCTGAACCAAAGCGAAGTGCTGGAAGAGTTGCTGGATGCCGGAGTCACTTCCCTGAAGATAGAAGGTCGCCTGAAGGACGTTTCTTATGTGAAGAATGTGACGGCCTCTTACCGCCAAAAGCTGGATGCCATCTTTGCCCGTCGTCAGGAATACATCCGTGCCTCTTCAGGTACATGCCGGTTTGATTTTAGACCCCAATTAGATAAGAGCTTCAGCCGTGGATTTACTCATTACTTCCTGCAAGGACGAGAACAGGAGATTGCCTCGCTCGACACGCCCAAATCTTTGGGCGAAGAGATGGGAACCCTGAAGGAGCAGCGCGGCAATTACCTCACGGTAGCGGGAGTGAAACCTTTTCACAACGGAGACGGAGTTTGTTTCTTGGACGAACAGGGACGCTTGCAGGGCCTTCGCGTCAATCGGGTAGATGGCAATAAGCTTTATCCGGCGGGAGAGATGCCCCGCATCAAGCCCCGTACCCGCCTTTTCCGTAACTTCGACCAAGAGTTCGAGCGTCTTCTTGCCCGCAAATCGTCCGAGCGTAAGATTCGTGTCTGCTGGGAACTGGCGGATACGGCTTTTGGCTTCCGCCTGACCATTGCCGACGAGGACGATAATCGTGTGACGCTCTCTTTCCCTTATCCGAAGGAAGAAGCGCGTACTCCGCAGGCGGATAACCTGCGCGCACAGCTGGCAAAGCTGGGCAATATGCCTTTCGAGGTGGATGGCAGTCTTTCCGATGAGCCTTCGGGCATCGGCTTGAACCTTTCTTGCAACTGGTTCTTGCCGGCTTCGGTGGTGGCAGACTGGCGGCGTCAAGCCGTGGACAAGCTACAATCGGCACGCCGCATCAACTATCGCCGTGAAACGGCTGTATGGAAGCCGACGAAACATGCCTTTCCGGCGGCATCGTTGACCTATCTGGGCAATGTGTCGAACAGTGCCGCGCGGCGTTTCTACCTGGAGCACGGCGTATCGTTCGTCGCTCCGGCTTACGAAGTACAGGCTGTACCGGAAGCGGCGCTCATGTTCTGCAAGCACTGCCTGCGTTTCAGCATGGGGTGGTGTCCTACACACCAGAAAGGACACTCGCCTTACCGGGAACCCTATTATCTGGTGGGGACGGACGGCAAGCGTTTCCGCTTGGCTTTCGATTGTAAGAACTGTCAGATGAAAGTCTATGCGGAGTAGGAAAGGGAAACATCAGGAAGATCCATGCCATAACGGTGTGCACCGTGCAGAGAAAAGGTTGTGCAGGGTGATGCTTGGAGGGCTTTTGCTCTTTCTCTCTTTGGTGGCGACTTCCTGCCATTACTCCCGTCCCAACCTCGATGATGAGACTTTGAGCGAGGCTACCCGTGACTCGCTCACCTATCTCTTTGAACGTCATTACACCTGGAATACGAATCTGGAAGTGCGTGCCGACTCCGTCAATCTGGCCTGTTTGCCCGTGAAGGACTGCTACAACATGCTCTACAGAGGAGATAGGGTGGTCGTGGCGGAATTTGCCGTCCATCCGGCAGACAGTGTGGATAGCATTTGGGTGAAGTTGGCTCACTCGCAGGAGGTTCAGGGCTGGTTGAGAGAGTCCGAGATGAAGCGTGCCTTTGTTCCCACCGACAGCATCTCGCAGGCTGTTTATCTTTTCAGCGATACGCATGCCTCTTATTTTATTGTCGTTTTTGCCCTGTTTGTGTCGGTTTGGCTTTTCCGTACTTTCCGGCGCAAGCAACTGAAGTTGGTCTACTTCGATGATATAGACAGTGTTTATCCGTTGTTGCTGTGCCTGCTGATGGCGTTCAGCGCCACGGTCTATGAGTCCATGCAAGTCTTTGTGCCCGAAACCTGGCAGCATTTCTATTTCAATCCCACCTTGTCTCCCTTCAAGGTGCCGTTCATCCTTTCTGTCTTCCTGATGAGTATCTGGCTGTTCATCATCGTATTGCTGGCTGTTCTCGACGATTTGTTCCGCCAACTGTCTCCGGCGGCGGCCCTCTTCTATCTGTTAGGACTGGCTTCGTGTTGCATCTTCTGCTATTTCTTCTTTATCTTGACCACTCATGTCTACATCGGCTACCTGTTTCTGGCGGCTTTCGTGTGGGTATTTCTCAAGAAACTTCGTTTGTCGTTGGCCGCTTCGCGCTATCGGTGCGGCAGGTGCGGGCAGAAGATAAGGCAAAAAGGCATCTGTCCGCACTGCGGGGCCATCAATGAATAGATGCGTCAGAAGCGGCATCGCAGCTCTACGCTTGCCTGTAGCGGACGTCCTTTCTGCATCAACCCGTTGCCCATGCTTTCGAAGTAGAAGACCGTGTACTCTTTGTTCAACGCATTGCGCACCCGGAAGTCTACCTGCCCGTTGCCTTTCTGGAAACTGATACATCCGTTCAGTGTGCCGTAGAAGGCTTGGCTGGCGGTGTTCGCCTCCGTCCAGTAGAGGCGTCCCGCCCCCGTGTAGTCGGCATTCAGTTGGATGCGGTCCAGCCAATGTCCCCGACGGATGCGGAAGACGTACCGGCCGCCGATGTTCAGCGTATGCCTGGGCACGAAAGGTACGTATTTGCCGTTATGGTCCACTTCCCTGATTTGCCCGTCGAGGCCTTTCTCGTTGGTGACGTAGTCTTTGAAGGTGGCGTGTGTATAGCCGTAGCTCGCATTCAGGCTGAGCGCATCGGTCACCGCAGCGCGCAGACTTGCCTCCGCTCCGTAGCTGCGACTTCTTCCGGCATTCACGGTGATGCGTCCCAGACCGCTCTCGGCAAACCGGGCTATCTGCTGGTCGCGGGTATCCATGTAGAAGACGGACACATCGGCCAGCAGTCTGCCGCTCCACTGCGTCAGATGGCCGCCGGCTTCGTAGTTCCAGGTATATTCGGGCTTGTAGCGGGTGGCTTCGCTCACTTTCGGCGGGTTGTTGTTCTTCATCCGCGCTATCATGGCGCTCATGCTCTTGAATTTGGGGTCGGTGGCGATGGCATCCATCATGGAGTTTCTCAACGCTCCGGTCAGGAGGTCGGAGAACATCTGGGTGTTGTAGCCTCCCGACCGGTAGCCGCGGGTCACGGTGGCATACACATTGTTCCCTTTCTTCCATTCATATTGCAAGGCGAACTTGGGCAATAGTTGCACGTAGTCCGCCGATTCCTTTCCCCGGAACGAGGCGTTTCCTTGCAGGTGATTGCTTGCCAGCGTCATGGGCGGTTTCTGCATGGTCAGAGAGAAGTGGAAGTCCGTGGCGTCCGAGGCGGAACGGTAGTCCATCTTTATCTTCTCATAGTCCAAGCGCAGACCGATGGTGGCCGACAGCCCCCGCACGAACAAGTCGTTGAAGGTGGACTGGTGGAAGAGTGCGCCACTCAGCGTCGGCGTGTCGAAGCTGCCGTCGTTGCGCAAGGTCTCGTTGTTTATGCCTAAGTGCATGGCCGGCGCTCCCACTTGGGCGATGGCGTCGAACACCCTGTTCACATTGTCTTCCATGACGCTTTGGATGCCCCCCTTGTGAAACGTCACCGGTCCTTCCGTGTGCAGCCACCGGTAGAACCCGAAGGCTCCCGCAACCCATTGCCAACGCCGCTCGGAGGTCGACTTGAGGATGATTTCTTCGCTGAGGGTGTTCATCTGCTGCTTCTGCTCGATGTTGAAGATGTCGGCAGGCGTGAAGTCCTGATCCATGAACATGCGGTCTTTGAGGTACTGATGCCCGGTGACGGCATTCAGGGTGAAGCCTTGCGCCCGGTATTCCATGTTCAGCCCCGTGTTCAGCAGATGGCGGCGGTAGCTGCTCCGCTCGTCGTTCACAATCTGGCCGATGTAGGGCTTTAGCTCCTCACGCTGCTTTTCGGCGTTCAGACTTCCCAAGTAGTAATAAGGATATCCGTTTTGGTCGCTGTACTCGTAGCTCACGTTCAAGTCCATCTTCCAATTCTCCGCGGGCAGATAGATGGCCCGGATGCGTCCGCCGGCCGATTGCCTTCTGTCTGCTTTCTCGTTCCTCACCGTATTGCGGAAAAATCCTCCCTGATAATCGTAGAACCCTCCGGCGGAGAAAGCGAATTGTTCCGATATCCGGTGATAGTGGGTCACGGAGGTGTTATAAGCGTTGTGCGTGCCTGCCCCCATGCGGAAATCCATCCCCTGATAGGAGAAAGGTGATTTGGTATGCACCTTTATCAGTCCGCCCATGGCATTGCGCCCGTAGAGCGTGCCTTGCGGGCCGCGCAGCACGTCGATGCGCTCCACGTCCGCATAGCTGAAGTCGAATGCCGACTTGTCTATATAAGGAATGTTGTCCACATACAGGCCCACTGACGGCGTATGGATGCGCGAGCCGATGCCGCGGATATAGACGGCGGAGGTCATGCGCGAGCCGTAATCGGGAATGAACATGTTGGGTACGAGGCCGGTCAGGCTCTTGATGGATTTTACTTGCAAGTCCTGTATGTCTTGTTGCGAGAGCAGGCTGACGGCGGCGGGTTGCTCACGCAGCTTCCGGTTTTCCTTGGGGGTGGCGATGACAAGCACCTCTTCCACATCTACCACTTTCAGTGTATCCGCCTCGTCTGCCGATGCGCTTCCGGCGGCCAGCAATGCAAGGAGGGAAATAAATAATCCGTATCTCTTCATAAGGCATCATTGTTTTGCCTGCAAAGTAACGGCAAGTTGCCGGCCTGTGCAATCCTCATTTATTAGGATAATAGATGTGGTACGGAGATATTAAACTCTAATCCTGGAAACAGATGCCCTTCAAAATTTTATGTCTCTTCGATAACTTCTGAATTTATGGTGAGACAACTTAACATTGTTCTGATTCACCATTGTGTACTGCACAATGTTGTATCGAAACTTTGACGGCCTAATGGATGATGTACTTTCTTGATATTCATACCTTTATCTATTTTCACAGTAGCGAGAGAACGACGGAACTTGTGAAGGTGAACCTCTTTGGAATATTCAATTTTCGACCAAGTTTCCGAAGACGGATTTCAACATTGCTAATTTGAAGGTGGTTGCTTGGAGCCAACAATGACACAAAAAGAGCTCCGTTGTGAACAACTTCTTTTTCAATCTTCACGAGAGCATTGTTGATGGTGCTCTTGTAGTAAGATTTACTTTGCAAAAAGAAACCAACTGATTATCATGTGTTTATAT
>CAUUOT010000073.1:0-6421 GCA_963546815.1 uncultured Bacteroides sp. | reverse complement strand
TCCCGCTACGTCTTTCATATCAGTTATTCACCGAAGCACGAGCAGAGTCGGGAAGTTATCGACTTTCTGAATGATGTGGCCGGCTGCTCCGATAAACTCTCCTGTCTGCCTGTCGAGACAGATTCACTTGTGGCCGAATTCACCTTGCAGAAAGAAGGAGTGGAAACGGGCATCAAGTTCCGTGGCATACCGGGCGGACACGAGTTTACCTCCCTCCTGCTGGCTGTGCTGAACGCCGACGGAAAAGGCAAAAACCTGCCGGATGAGGTCATCACCCGCCGCATCAAAGCCTTGAAAGGCCCCATTCGCTTGCAAACTTACGTCTCACTGACGTGTACAAACTGTCCCGACGTAGTGCAAGCGCTTAATATCATTGCCTTATTGAACCCGAATGTGACGCACGAGATGGTGGACGGCGATGCTTATCAAGAGGAAGTGAACGCATTGAAGATACAAGCCGTGCCGTCAGTCTATGCCAACGGAAAGCCTTTGCATGTGGGACGCGGCTCTTTAGGCCAACTGTTGCAGAAGCTGGAAGAGGCTTTCGGGAGTTTGCCGCAAGCGGATGTAGCCCCTGTCGAGAGGGCATTCGATACGATTGTACTCGGTGGAGGCCCTGCCGGAGCTTCGGCAGCCATCTACTCTGCCCGCAAGGGGCTGCGTGTGGCGATCGTTGCCGAACGGATAGGCGGACAGGTGAAAGAGACCGTAGGCATCGAAAACCTGATTTCCGTGCCGCAAACCACGGGCGCACAACTGGCCGATGCACTCAGAAACCACATCGGGCACTATCCGATAGAACTGTTTGAAGACCGGCAGATAGAAAAAGCGGAGTTGCAAGGCAAGACGAAACGCATCTCAGCAGTGGGTGGTGAAACATTCATCGCTCCTGCGGTAATCATTGCCACGGGTGCAAGCTGGCGCAAACTGAATGTGGAGGGCGAAGCCGAATACATCGGCCGCGGCGTGGCTTTCTGTCCGCATTGCGACGGACCGTTCTACCAAGGCAAGCACGTAGCCGTGATTGGCGGAGGCAACTCCGGCATAGAAGCGGCCATCGACTTGGCAGGTATCTGCCGGAAAGTCACCGTATTCGAGTTTGCCGACACGCTGAAGGCCGACCAGGTGCTCCAAGCAAAAGCCCAAAGCCTGCCGAACGTGGAAATCTTCACCTCCTCGCAGACCACGAAAGTGGTGGGTAACGGCGAAAAGGTGACAGCCATCCGCATCAAAGACCGCCTTACGAACGAAGAACATGACTTTCCTCTGGACGGTATCTTTGTCCAAATAGGCTTGTCGTCCAACAGCGCCCCGTTCCGTGATGCGTTGGAGACCACTCCCATCGGAGAAATCAAGATAGACGCCTTTTGTCGCACCTCGCTTCCGGGTGTTTATGCCGCCGGAGACGTGTCGAGTGTGCCCTATAAACAGATTGTCATCGCCATGGGCGAAGGAGCCAAAGCGGCGCTTTCGGCGTTCGACGACCGTATCCGGGGTGTGGTATGAAAACCACTTGAGATTTAATTCTTAATTTCACCTGAGTTCTACAAGAAGGATATCGATGGAAGAAGAGAAGCGCCATCCATGTACATGCTTCGATGGCATCGAATTATCTACTTGTTGATAAATTCTTCTCTACTTGCAGATAAATATTTATCTACAAGTTGATAAATTCTTCTCTGCAAGTAGATAATTCGATAGGAGTATAGGTATGGCCTACCATACATGCCCGCATCGCTTACGGCAGACGACGGGGTAGGCATCCCGCTGAAAAAAAGAGGGGTGTTTTATTATCTGTCGAACTCACGTTATAACAAGAGCGGAGCGGCTGGGTTTTCAAATCCAGCCGCTCCGCAAGTTTCATTCCTCTTTTTATCTCAACGGATTCTTTCTGTGAATGGTTGCAACGCCGCCCGTACGATGCCGGATAGGTCCTATCAGAGTATAGTCCCCCCCCTTAAACGAAGGCATTACAAGGAAGTGGGGAAAGAGTGTCCGTTAGCCCTGCTCAGAAACTCGAACCCGAACCGGCATTGCAGACACTTCTTTTTGTCGCAATATTCTTTTTGAAGTTGAACCAACGCCTGCGAGTCGGCGGCGGTATATACGGGCAGTCCGGCGCCGTCCCATTGGCGGGTGATGTGGTTGTCTTCGGCCTTGAGCTGTTCGAGGAAGCGCGTGGCACGCTCGCGCAGCGCATCGTCCGACTTGTGCATTCCGTAAGCGTAGAGAAAAGGAATAACGGTGTTGATGACTACCAGGTGCAGCGTAGGACCGCCCATCTGCTTGGTACGGCGGGGCGAAGACTTTCCGAACACGAAGTGCTCTTCCCAATAGTCTGAAACGGGAGCGACGAACAGCTGCTTCACCGCTTCGATGCTCTCGGCCTCCATGACGCGCGAGAAAAGCGACTCCTGACTGTGATACAGCCCAGCCAACTGCGCCAGCCTGACGTGCGGGAAGTTGCCGGGACGCAACCGCAGGAAGCGCCATCGGTCGGCACTCATCGGCATAGGTAGGTCGAACTTGTGTTGCAGGTATCCGAACTCGTTCCGGAGTTGCTGGTAATAGGTATCCTCCTCGGGAGACCCGTCCTGCAGCAGGCCGGCCATCCCGAAGAAGATAGCCTCTACTTGAAAGAGGTGATTGCGATGCTTGTCCAAGGCGCGGAACGGAAGGCTGCCGGCCCATGCTTCGAAGGCGTCGCCGTTCAGGCCGAAGCCGAAGGTGCGGGCAAGGGTAATGAGGAAAACGTCCTCCCAATGGCAGTGGCTCTGCTCCAACCTCCTGAAGATGGCTTGCGCCTTCTGCTCGAAGCGCTCGGCCTGCAAAGCCGAGAGCCACGAGTGGACGGTGAGCTTGGGCAAGGCGGCGAGGATGGAATGGCAGGGAGGAAGCACCTCGGCCGTGTGCAACTCTTCATACCCTCGGCGAACCGTTTCGGGGCAGACCAGCACCAGTTGTGGAATAGCTTCGCCGTCGGTGCGGCACACTTCGCAATCTGCCTTACCCACCACGTGCAGGATGACCGTATCATAGGCCTTGTCGCGGTGATGCCCGTGGCGCATCCAGTCCGAAGCCCGCGTATGCACCTCCACGTTGCCCACCCAGAGTGTGCCGTCTATTTTCAGTTTGGCGTTGAAGAAGTCGGGACCCGCGTCTCTGTTCGGCAAGCCGGTGTCTATCACCTCTACAGATTGCCCGGCGGTGGTGCGGAGCGGGGACAAAGGGAAAATCTTATGTTTCCAGACGTAGTGCAGCAGTTGTTCCATGTTAACAAGAAGTTAATGTTGAAAGCAAATGTAGGAAAAAGATTATCTTTGCGACCCACACTCAGTTGATAAACGGATAAAAACAATGAAAATCGCTCTCATCGGTTACGGGAAGATGGGCAAAGAGGTCGAGAAGGCCGCCTTGGCTCGCGGGCACCGAATTGTCTGCATCATCGACGCGGACAATCAGGCCGACTTCTGCTCGGACGGCTTTCGTAGTGCCGACGTCGCCATCGAGTTCACCCGCCCCGAAGCCGCATACGACAACTGCATGAAAGCCTTCGCCGCGGGAGTGAAACTTGTATCGGGCAGTACAGGCTGGATGGCCCAACATGGCGAAGAAGTAAGGAAGCTCTGCGCCGAGGGCGGTAAAACGCTGTTCTGGTCGTCCAATTTCAGTCTGGGGGTAGCTCTTTTCTCGGCTGTGAACAAGTATCTTGCCAAGCTCATGAACAGCTTCCCCGCCTACGACGTGACCCTGAGCGAGACACACCACATCCACAAACAAGATGCCCCCAGCGGCACCGCCATCACCCTTGCCGAAGACATCCTCGCCAACCTCGACCGCAAGCAAAGCTGGGTGAAAGGCAACCTCCGATGCGAGACAAGCGAATTGCCCATCCACTCCATTCGCGAGGGCGAAGTGCCGGGCGTCCACACCGTCCGCTACGAGTCCGAGGCCGACAGCATCGTCCTCACCCACGAGGCAAAGAACCGCAAAGGCTTTGCGCTGGGCGCCGTCCTCGCTGCCGAATACACGGCGGAGCACGAAGGCTATCTGGGCATGAGCGACCTCTTCCCTTTCCTGAACGCTTGATATGCAACCATCCTATTAAAGAATATGCACATGAGAAAAGCAACACGCACCCAATGGGCCAAGTTCGGAATCGTCACCCTGCTCTATCTCGCCTTCCTCTTTTGGGTAGGAAGCTGGTGGGGACTGATTGTACTGCCTTTCATCTTCGACGTCTACATCAGCAAGAAGATTCGCTGGGGATGGTGGAAGAAGACCAAGAACTCGACACTACGCGGCATCATGGGTTGGATAGACGCCCTCGTATTCGCCTTGGTGGCGGTCTACTTCGTAAATATCTACGTGTTCCAGAACTACCAGATACCTTCTTCTTCGCTGGAGAAGTCTTTGCTGGTAGGCGATTTCCTCTACGTAAGCAAAATGAGCTACGGCCCGCGCGTGCCCAATACGCCGCTCTCCATGCCGCTGGCACAGCACACACTGCCTATACTCGACTGTAAGTCGTACATCGAATGGCCGCAATGGAAGTACAAGCGTGTGCCGGGCTTCGGACGAGTGAAGCGCAACGACATCGTTGTGTTCAACTTCCCTGCGGGAGACACCGTGGCAACCAACTTCCAGCAGACGGACTTCTATACCCTTGCCTATGAGGAGGGCAAACGCATCTATCCCAGCAAGGTGAATATGGACAGCCTGACGCGCGAACAGCAAGCCACCGTCTACAGCCTATACTACCGGGCCGGACGAGACCTCATCCGATCCAACCCGAAGATGTACGGTCGCGTCGTGGTACGCCCCGTAGACCGTCGCGAGAACTACGTGAAACGTTGCGTGGGTCTGCCCGGTGACACGCTGCAAATCAAGGACGGACAGGTATATATCGACGGGCGGACTATCGATAATCCGCAGGAGATGCAGTTCAACTACTTTGTCCAGACCACGGGGCCTTACATCCCGAACGAGATGTTCCGCGAACTGGGCATCAGCGAAGACGACCGGGTGCTGATGAACAACGACCCGGGCTGGATGGAAGGACTGCTGGAAATGGGCCTGAACCGCCAAGACGCCCAAGGCAGACTGACGCCAATCTACCACCTGCCCCTCACCCTGAAGATGCACGACACGTTGGCCGCGAACAAGAAACTCGTCAGCAGCATCGTCAGAGAGCCCGCCTCCTTCTCCGGACAGATGTATCCGCTGAACCTGCACACCGGATGGACGCGCGACGACTACGGCCCGATATGGATTCCCTCCAAAGGCGCCACCGTGCGGCTCACGGCAGACAACCTGCCCCTCTACGAGCGCTGCATCGTCGCCTACGAAGGCAACCGCCTGGAGCAGAAACCCGACGGCATCTACATCAACGGGCAGCGGACGGACAACTATACCTTCCGCATGGATTACTACTGGATGATGGGTGACAACCGGCACAACTCCGCCGATTCGCGCTACTGGGGATTCGTTCCCGAAGACCACGTGGTAGGCAAGCCCATCCTCGTCTGGCTCTCGCTGGACAAAGACCGCGGCTGGTTCGACGGAAAGATTCGCTGGAACCGGATATTCAAGCGGGTGGATAATATCAAATAACCGCATCTCTGCCGAGGGAAAAGATGAAGAAAGCGCGGAAAGCAGTCGTTGCAGTAGCCGGCATGATAATGGTCGCGGCATTCTTCAGGGGATGCGTAGCCACCTCCTGCCTCATCCCCTCGTCGGGCATGGAGAACTCGCTCTACCGGGGCGAACGCATCCTCGTCAACAAATGGAGCTACGGCCTGCGCCTGCCCTTCATGAAGCTATGGGGCTATCACCGCTGGGCAGCCCGCCCCGTGCAGAAGGAAGACATCGTAGTCTTCAACAACCCCGCCCACCTGCCGCAGAAGACGATAGACCGTCGCGAAGTCTTCATCAGCCGATGCATCGGCCTGCCGGGCGACACGTTGCAGGTAGATTCACTCTTCGCCGTCATCCCCTCGGAGAAGCACGCCCCCGACCAGAAATTCCTCTACTCCTATCCCCGGCAGCGCGAACGCCAGATGGACTCGCTGCTACGCTTGCTGCACATCGGCCCCAACAAAGTGCTGACGCAAGACTCGGCCAGGAGCATACGCAGCTTCAGCCGCTACGAGTACTACCTGCTGGAACAGGCCATGCGCGGCGAAGGATGGCTGGAACGGACGGTCAAGGAAGACCCCGCCGCGGGATGGAGGCCGCTGGTCGTCCCCCGCAAGGGAAGCGCCGTGCGCGTCTATCCCTGGAACAGAACGCTACTCTGCAACACCCTGGTGTTGCACGAAAAGAGGCAGGCCGAAGTCAGGAACGACACCCTCTACGTCGACGGCAAACCCACGCGGCACTGCGTCTTCCGCAAGACTTACTACTGGATGGCTGCCGACAC
>CAUUOT010000072.1:0-6449 GCA_963546815.1 uncultured Bacteroides sp. | reverse complement strand
CAGTTTTTTCTTTTTATTAAAATAATCGTTAGATTATGCTTGAATTTTAAGAAGTTGTTTCTAACTTTGTTAGGGTTCTTTTTAAGCGGATATGCGAAATCCGATTAAAGTTTACTCAATAAACAACCTAATGAATCATGACAGGAAAGAAGAACAAATTGACAGACCAGCTGAAAAAACACTTCGGGTTCGATACATTCAAAGGGAATCAGGAAGCGATTATAGAAAATCTGTTGGCGGGCAACGATACTTTCGTGTTGATGCCTACGGGTGGGGGAAAGTCTTTGTGCTACCAATTACCTTCTTTGCTGATGGATGGTACAGGTATCGTAATTTCTCCCTTGATTGCCTTAATGAAGAATCAGGTTGACGCAATGCGCAACTTCAGTGAAGAAGACGGAGTGGCTCACTTCATCAATTCTTCTCTGAATAAGAGCGCGATAGATCAGGTCAAGGCCGACATTGTTAGCAGCAAAACCAAATTGCTGTATGTCGCCCCGGAATCACTGACCAAAGAAGAGAATGTGGAGTTCCTAAAGAGTGTGAAGATCTCATTCTACGCCGTGGACGAAGCACACTGCATCTCTGAGTGGGGACACGATTTTCGTCCCGAATATCGCCGCATCCGTCCCATCATCAATGAAATAGGGAAAGCTCCGCTAATAGCGCTGACTGCAACAGCTACACCCAAGGTGCAGCATGACATCCAGAAAAATCTGGGTATAGTGGATGCACAGGTGTTCAAGTCATCGTTCAACCGTCCGAACCTCTACTACGAAGTACGCCCCAAAACTGCGAACGTAGACAAGGATATCATCAAGTTCATCAAGAATAATGCAGAAAAGTCCGGCATCATCTATTGTTTGAGTCGAAAGAAAGTAGAGGAACTTGCTGAAATTCTGCAGGCAAACGGCATCAATGCCCGTGCCTATCATGCAGGAATGGACTCTGCTACACGAACACAAAATCAGGACGATTTCCTAATGGAAAAGATAGATGTAATAGTGGCAACCATCGCTTTCGGCATGGGAATAGACAAACCCGACGTACGTTACGTCATTCATTATGATATACCTAAGAGTCTGGAGGGGTATTATCAGGAAACCGGGCGTGCCGGAAGGGATGGAGGAGAAGGACAGTGCATTACTTTCTACACGAATAAAGACCTACAAAAACTTGAAAAATTCATGCAAGGGAAACCTGTCGCAGAACAGGAAATAGGCAAACAGCTTCTGCTGGAAACCGCGGCGTATGCCGAATCTTCCGTATGTCGCCGAAAGACATTGCTTCATTATTTCGGTGAAGAATATACGGAAGCAAATTGTAGTAATTGTGACAATTGTTTAAATCCCAAAAAACAAGTGGAGGCTCAAGAATTATTGTGTACCGTGATTGAAACGATTCTCGCGGTAAAAGAAAACTTCAAAGCAGACTATATCATCAATATAATCCAAGGCAGAGAGACTTCAGAAGTACAGGCGCATCTCCACGAAGAGCTCGAGGTATTCGGATCCGGCATGGGTGAAGAAGATAAAACGTGGAATGCGGTGATTCGCCAAGCCCTCATTGCCGGATACTTGAATAAAGACGTTGAGAACTACGGCCTGCTGAAAGTAACGGAAGAAGGTAGGGAATTCCTCAAGAGTCCCGAGTCGTTCAAGATAGTAGAAGACAATGACTTCGAGGATACGGAAGAAGAAACACCTGCACGTGGAGGTGGCGCTTATGCCGTAGACCCGACATTGTACTCCATGTTGAAAGATTTACGTAAGAAGCTGTCCAAGAAATTGGAGGTCCCTCCTTATGTTATTTTTCAAGACCCGTCTTTAGAGGCAATGGCAACCATCTATCCCGTAACATTGGATGAATTGCAGAATATTCCGGGCGTGGGTGCAGGGAAAGCTAAGCGCTACGGAGAAGAATTCTGTAAACTCATCAAACGCCATTGCGAAGAGAACGAGATTGAGCGTCCGGAAGATCTCCGTGTACGTACCGTGGCCAATAAGTCCAAGATGAAAGTTTCCATCATTCAGGCCATCGACCGTAAAGTAGCACTCGATGATATTGCCATGTCGAAAGGTATTGAATTTGAAGAGCTGCTGGATGAGATAGAAGCCATCGTCTATTCAGGAACCAAATTGAATATAGACTACTTTCTGGAAGATATTATGGATGAGGATCATCTGCTCGACATCTACAATTACTTCAAGGAATCCATTACAGACAGAATAGAAGATGCATTGGAGGAACTGGGCACCGATTTTACGGAAGAAGAAGTTCGACTGGTGCGCATCAAGTTCATCTCGGAAATGGCAAACTGATTATTTGCTCTGCCGATCGAGAGAGGGAAAATGTTGCGTGCAAATATACGGAATGGAATAAAAGTCGTATATTTGCACGCAATAAATTTTAAACGCATAACCCTATGTCATTTATTGCTGATAAGATTGTAATGGATGGGTTGACATACGATGATGTATTGTTGATTCCCGCTTATTCTGAAGTCCTGCCCAAAACAGTCGAACTCTCGACTAAATTCTCACGCAACATCGAGTTAAAGATTCCTTTCGTAACAGCTGCCATGGATACGGTGACCGAAGCAAAGATGGCAATTGCCATTGCACGCGAAGGGGGTATCGGGGTTATCCATAAGAATATGTCTATCGAAGAGCAGGCACGCCAAGTCGCCATCGTGAAGCGTGCGGAAAATGGCATGATCTATGACCCGGTGACCATCAAGAGGGGCTCAACCGTATCGGATGCTTTGGCTTTGATGACCGAATACAAAATCGGCGGTATTCCGGTAGTGGATGACGAGGGATATCTGGTAGGAATTGTCACCAACCGCGACCTCCGCTTCGAGAGAGAACTCGGCAAACGTATCGACGAGGTAATGACGAAGGAGAATATCGTCACGACCAATCAGACGACGGACCTGGAAGCGGCTGCACAAATCTTGCAGGAACATAAGATAGAGAAACTCCCGGTAGTCGATAAAGACAATAAACTGGTGGGGCTGATTACATACAAGGATATCACCAAGGCTAAGGACAAACCGATGGCGTGCAAGGACAACAAAGGACGTCTGCGCGTTGCTGCCGGAGTGGGCGTGACGGACGATACGCTGGAGCGTATGCAGGCGCTGGTAGACGCAGGAGCAGACGCCATCGTCATCGATACCGCCCACGGACATTCCATGTTTGTCATCGAAAAGCTGAAAGAGGCCAAGAAGCGTTTCCCGAATATAGATATCGTTGTGGGCAATATTGCCACCGGCGAAGCCGCAAAGGCTTTGGTTGAGGCCGGTGCTGACGGAGTGAAGGTAGGCATCGGCCCCGGCTCTATCTGTACGACCCGCGTAGTGGCCGGTGTAGGTGTGCCGCAATTATCTGCCGTATATGATGTGGCAAAAGCATTGAAAGGTACAGGAATCCCTCTGATAGCCGACGGAGGTCTGCGTTATTCGGGTGATGTAGTAAAAGCTTTGGCTGCAGGCGGTTATAGCGTGATGATTGGTTCGCTGGTTGCAGGGACAGAAGAATCTCCAGGCGAAACGATTATCTTCAACGGACGTAAATTCAAGTCGTATCGCGGCATGGGCTCTTTGGAAGCGATGGAACACGGTTCTAAAGACCGCTACTTCCAAGGCGGTACGAACGATGTGAAGAAACTGGTTCCGGAAGGCATCGCCGCTCGCGTTCCTTATAAAGGAACTCTTTACGAGGTTATCTACCAGTTAGTCGGAGGTCTGCGTGCCGGTATGGGATATTGCGGCGCAGCCGACATCGAACGGTTGCATAACGCCAAATTCACTCGCATCACAAATGCTGGCGTATTGGAAAGTCATCCGCATGATGTTTCCATCACCAGCGAAGCACCGAACTACAGTCGTCCCGAATGAGGTGCGTATATCGCCTCACGAAGATCGTTTATAGAACTTTAAAATAGCCCGAGTTCGATATAAAAATGGAGATAAAAAGGAGGACGCCCACCGGTTCTTCCGAATATGGCTAAAAGACTTCCCAAAGACGTGTGATATGACTTCCCAAAGGCACGATGCATGACTTCCCAAAGGCGTTTTGATTTGGTTTTGATCATCCTTCAAACGGGAGCTATCTACACCCTGTCTTATATCGAACTCACGCTAAAACAAAGAACGCACAATGATTAGATTGGCTATAACCTATATACTCTTGGGATTCGTATCGATTGTTTCGATTGTTTCGGCCCAAGAAGACCCTGTACTGATGCGCATTAACGGAAAGGATATTCATCGCTCAGAACTCGAATACAATTATAATAAAGGCGGCAAAGGAAGCAGAACAGGACGAAAGGTGCTGAAAGAATATATCAATCTGTTTGTTGACTTCAAACTGAAAGTTGCCGCCGCCGAAGCTGCCGGGCTGGACACAATGCGTGTTTTCAAGAAAAAGCAAGAAGATTTACGCCGTCGGCTGATTATGCCTTACCTGACAGATATGGAGGTGCAGGAACAGGATGCACGCGCCTATTATAACAAGTTGAAGTCCGGACGAAACACAGAACAAGTACATGTAGAACAAATCTTTAAGTACCTTCCTCAGAATATCTCGAGCCATGCCTTACGAGAGATGGAAAACAAGATGGATTCTATCTATCGGCTGTTCACCCAAACGCATACAACCGCAAGTTTCAACGCTTACGTCAACCGTTTTTCCGATGATAAAAGAACCGTCTGGATGGGTCGGTTACAGATGCCGAAAGAGTTCGAAGAAATTGTGTTCGGCATGCAAGCGGGAGAGATTTCTCGTCCCTTTCTGACTCCTCAAGGCATTCATATCGTAAAGGTTCTTGCCCGGAGAGAACTCCCTCCTTTTGAAGAAATGAAACATGAGATTATCCTCCGGCAAACTCGTCGATATGCGATAAACAGAGGAACACAAACTTTTGTAGAGAAGCTGAAAAAAGAGTATCGTTACACCCCAAACAAAGCCGGAGTAAATGAACTTTTGACCAAGGGAAGTACCAACCAGACATTGTTTACATTGAACGGCAAACAGTATACGGGGAAAGAATTTACCCGTTTTGCGACTGCACATCCTGAAGGCGTTCATAAACAGCTGAAAAGTTTTATCACAAAAACCGTTCTGGACTATGAGAACAGCCGCTTGGAACAGAAACATCCGGAGCTCCGGACTATGATGCAAGCGCACCTTGACAGTCTGTTGGTTGCCGAAATCACTCAACGTGAAATTGGAGAAAGGAGCATGAAAGACAAAGCCGGATTAGTGGCCTATTTTGAGCAACATCGCTCGGATTTTCATTGGGGAGAGCCCCGTTACAAAGGCATAGTATTGCATTGTGCCACCAAGCGTATAGCCAAGCACGCACGTAAGTTCCTAAAACAACTTCCTGAGAATGAATGGAGAGATGCCATCCGTTTAACTTTCAATACAGGGGGAAAAACTCAAATACAAGCAGAGCAAGGTACATTTGCCCCCGGAGACAACGTATATGTAGATCATCTGGTCTTTAAGAGAAAGCCAGCCTCTCCCGTTCCATCATACCCCTTTACCATTGTACTCGGCAAAAAACAGAAAGGTCCGGATGACTGGCAAGAAGCAGGCGAACCGTTGATTGCCGCATATCGTGACAATCTGAAGGCACACTGGACAACAAAGTTGCGCGCCGGCGCCAAAGTTGATTTTGACCAAGAGGTTATAAAAACCGTTAATAATCACTGATACAACCGACTAAAGCACTATCTTCGTCCTCCAAACAAAGTAATATCAGTTGCTGATGAGAACAACCATCCTTGGGCTTTTGATGCTTCTTTTCTGTATGGCATGCCGTAACGAACAGCACGACCATAAAGGACGAACACCGTTAGTAGAATTGGATGGTAATTTCCTTTATGTGGAAGATTTACAATCAGCACTCCCTGCCCGGTTGTCTAAAGAGGACAGCCTTTCATTTGCAGAAAACTATATCCGTAATTGGGTGGAAGATATATTGCTATATGATAAGGCAAAGAGCAACATTCCAAACAATGAAGAAATAAATAAACTTGCAGACAACTACCGTAAAGCATTGATAATACATACTTATCAGCAGGCCTTAATCTACCAGCAACTATCAAAAGAGATTTCGGAACAAGACTTGACGGATTATTATGAAAAGAATTTGGCACTCTTCAAAGCGGAATATCCATTGATAAAAGGTTTGTTTATCAAGGTTCCTCTGTCGGCACCGCAACTATCCAATGTGAGACGTTGGTATAAGACAGAAACTCAAGCTGCCGTAGAAAAAATGGAGAAGTACAGCTTACAAAACGCCGTGAAGTATAAGTATTTCTATGATAAGTGGATACCCTTATCGGAGGTCTTGGATATGATGCCATTAAAAGTCTCTAATGAGGAAGAATACCTCAGCAAGAACCGACATGTGGAACTGAGAGATTCGGCTTTCTG
>CAUUOT010000071.1:0-6480 GCA_963546815.1 uncultured Bacteroides sp. | reverse complement strand
CATGGAGAGAGAAGATGGTATATCCGGAGGGGGGATTTTCTCTACGAGGGGGAGTTGTCTTTTATCTTTCTTTTATATTCCTCGAAGCGGGAGGTGATGTCTCTGACGAAGTTGTAGGTCTCGATACCGCGGAAGTAGCCGTTCTTGCAGACGGGGTCGGTGAAGTATTCTTCGTTGCTTTTCAGTAGGATGAAGTTCTCTACGTTGTCTTTCCACACGTGCGGGTCTTTGCCGTACTTGCGTGCCAGGGCCATGGCGTCTTGCACGTGACCCAAGCCCGAGTTATAGGCGGCCAGGACGAAGTTTATGCGTTCTTTCGGGGGGACTTGCGCGAGGCTGCGGGTAGTGATGGCGATGTATTTTACGGCGGCTTTGATGCTTTCTTCAGCGTCTTGTTCTTTGCCGGGGGGGATGCCCATGGCTTTTGCGGTGGAGGGCATGAGTTGCATCAGGCCTTTGGCGCCGGCCCATGATACGGCGGTGGTGTCGAAGTTGGACTCGGTGTAGGCCAGCGAGGCTAGTAGGCGCCAGTCCCAGTCTATCTGGCGGGCGTATGTCTTGAATAGGGCGTCGTAGTGAGAAATTTTGCTCTCGCGCAGGGAGAGGATGGGGGAGTGGGGGATGGCTTTACTGATTTCGAAGTATCGCTTGGCGCTGGCTTTGTAGGCGGGCGAGGTGGTGTTCTGGGTGTGCCATCTGTTGGCCGCAGCGGCCAGTTGCGGCCAGTTTTTCCTGACGGCCCACGAGGCTCGCTGGTCGAAGCTGATGGAGAGAGCGGTGTTGAGGTTGGGGTAGTAGGTGGCGTTGAGCTGTGCCACGTCGTTGTCGGCCACGGTGTAGGCGATGCGTCCTTGCGCCACTTGGGTGATGAGGTCTTCGGTGCTGATGCTGTCGTGGTGCACGAGGTGGATGCGGATGCCTCCTCCGAGTTCTTTGTCGAGGTTGACGAGGCGTTCGTAATGCTTTCCGGGCTTGACGTATACGTCCTTGCCGATGAGCTGAGTGACGTCTTTCAGTGGTTTGGTTTTTCCTCCGCTTCGCTGCACGATGACTTGATGGGTGATGACCTCTTCGCCGCAATAAGTGAGGCTGTCTTTCCAATCTCTGGTGACGGGCAGGTTGTATGCAATGAGGTGTCCTTTGCCGGCCAGCAGTTTCTCTATTAGTTCGTGGACGTTCCGCGCCACTTCTATTCTGAGCTTCACTCCCAGGCTCTTGGCGAACTGTTCGCACAGTTCGTACTGGAAGCCCATTTCTTGTCCGCGGTAGATGAAGTAGGAGGTAGAGCTGTACATGGTCAGCACCGTCAGTTCGCCGCTGTCCTTTATCTGTTGCAGGTCATCCGTTTCTTGATTCGCCGAGCCTCCGCCGCGGCATGTGGCTATGGAGCAGAGCAGCAAGGCGAGTATTGCCGCCGCTATTCCGGCCGATGTTCTGCTTCCCGCTTTCATTGTCCGTGTTTACTTCAGGTGCTTCTTGATGTACATGGTCAGTATGTCGATGGCTATCCGGTTGTTTCCTCCTTCCGGCACGATGAGGTCGGCATATCGCTTGCAAGGTTCGATGAATTGCAGGTGCATGGGCTTCAGTACACGGGTATAGCGTTCCATGACGGCCTCGGCGGTGCGTCCGCGTTCCATTACGTCGCGCTGGATGACTCGAATCAGGCGCTCGTCGGGGTCGGCGTCGACAAAGATTTTGAGATCCATCATGTCCCGCAGCTTCTTGTCGCATAGAGCAAGTATCCCCTCGATGATGACTACTTCACGAGGCTTGATGTGAATGGTTTCGGGCTGGCGGGTGCATGTCAGGTACGAGTAAGTGGGCTGCTCGATGCTTTTTCCCTCGCGTAGCATGGCCACGTGCTTGGACAGCAGTCCCCACTCGAATGCGTCGGGGTGGTCGAAGTTGATGTTCTGCCGTTCTTCCACCGGCACGTGGCTGCTGTCTTTGTAATAAGAGTCTTGCGGCAACAACACCACCTCGCCGGCTGGCAGGCTCTCGATAATCTTGCGTACGACGGTGGTCTTCCCCGATCCGGTGCCACCTGCTATCCCTATTATTAACATCCGTTTAAGCGTTTAATTGAAACAAAACGTCTACTTTTGCCGTTGATTATAAATCAGCGACTTCCGCTGACAAATATAGGTATAAATCATTCAAATATCCAAGTCATGATAAAGCATATCGTATTGTTCAAGTTGAAAGACGAAGCCCCGGCGGATGAGAAGTTGGCGGCAATGCATGATTTCAAGGTAGCCATCGAGGCACTTCCAGCCAAGATATCCGTCATTCGCAAGATAGAAGTGGGGCTGAACACCAATCCTGCCGAGACTTGGAGCATTGCCCTTTACAGTGAGTTCGATACGCTGGACGACGTGAAGCACTATGCCGCCCATCCCGACCACGTGGCTGCCGGAAAGCTCCTTGCACGCGTCAAGGAAAGCCGTGCCTGTGTGGATTATGAAGAGTGACAGGTTGCTGTGGATATTCGTTAAAAGCTTTGAGAAAATGAAGAAGACGATTCTCTTTCTGATGCTGTTGCTTGTGGCATGGAGCGTACAGGCACAGATGCAAGACCCTGTCAAGTTTCAGTCCGAGTGGAAGACCATATCTGCCGATGAGGCGGAAATCGTGTTTACTGCCGCCATCGACGACGGCTGGCATGTCTATTCCACCGACTTGGGCGAAGGAGGCCCTGTCTCGGCTTCTTTTAATGCGGAGAAGCTCTCAGGCGTGGAGGTTGTAGGGAAACTGAAACCTGCAGGAAAGGAAGTCTCCACGTTCGACCGTTTGTTCGAGATGAAGGTGCGCTATTTTGAGCATACCGCTCGGTTCGTGCAGAAACTGAAGCTGAAAGGCGGTGCTTATCAGATAGAGGGCTATCTGGAATATGGCGCCTGCAATGATGAGAATTGTCTGCCCCCCACCAAAGTTCCGTTCAAGTTTACAGGAAAGACGGGCGAAACTGCTCAAACCGTTGTTGCTACGGTACCTGATAATGAAACACCGGCACCGCAAGCCTCGGCAGCAGTCGATAACGTCTTCGGTACACAGCCTGACGAAGCAGGAAGCCCCGCCGATATGGATGCGACGGCTAAAGAAGACCTCTGGAAGCCTGTAATCAGCGAACTGAAGGCGTTGGGCGAGACAACTTCTCAAGAAGATATGTCGTGGATATACATATTCATCACCGGATTTGTCGGAGGGCTTCTGGCATTGTTCACTCCTTGTGTATGGCCTATCATCCCAATGACGGTGAGCTTCTTCCTGAAGCGCAGCAAGGACAAGAAAAAAGGCATCCGCGACGCATGGACTTACGGCGCCTCCATTGTTGTGATTTACGTAGCATTGGGTCTGGCTATTACGCTCATCTTCGGCGCCAGTGCGCTGAATGCACTCTCCACCAACGCTGTGTTCAATATCCTGTTCTGTCTGATGCTGGTGATATTTGCCGCTTCGTTCTTCGGAGCATTCGAGATAACCTTGCCTTCCAAGTGGAGCACGGCAGTAGACAGCAAGGCGGAGGCTACGAGCGGTCTGCTCAGCATCTTCCTGATGGCTTTTACTTTGTCGCTGGTGTCTTTCTCTTGTACAGGGCCTATTATCGGTTTCCTTTTGGTGGAGGTATCTACCACAGGCAGTGTAGTGGCTCCGGCCATCGGGATGCTGGGCTTTGCCATGGCTTTGGCTTTACCTTTCACCTTGTTTGCTTTGTTCCCATCGTGGCTGAAGTCCATGCCTAAGTCGGGCGGATGGATGAACGTCATTAAGGTGACGCTCGGGTTCTTGGAACTGGCATTCGCCTTGAAATTCTTGTCGGTGGCGGATTTGGCGTATGGATGGCGTATTCTCGACCGCGAGACTTTCCTAGCACTGTGGATTGTGCTTTTCGGTTTGTTGGGCCTCTATTTGTTGGGTAAAATCAAGTTCCCGCACGATGACGACGATACGAAGGTCAGCGTGCCCCGATTCTTTATGGCATTGGCCTCGTTATCTTTTGCCGTTTATATGATTCCGGGTTTGTGGGGAGCGCCATTGAAGGCAGTCAGTGCCTTTGCACCGCCACTGCACACACAAGACTTCAATCTCTATAATAATGAGGTGCATGCCCGGTTCGACGACTATGACCTCGGCATGGAATATGCGCGACAGCATGGCAAGCCCGTGATGCTGGACTTTACCGGATATGGTTGCGTGAACTGCCGCAAGATGGAGCTTGCCGTCTGGACAGACCCGAAGGTGTGCGATATCATCCAGAACGACTACGTGCTCATCACCTTGTATGTAGACAACAAGACACCATTACTCCAACCCGTGAAGATTACGGAAAACGGCACGGAGCGTACTCTGCGCACCGTGGGAGACAAGTGGAGCTACCTGCAGAGGGTGAAGTTCGGCGCCAACGCCCAGCCGTTCTATGTGTTGATAGATAATGAGGGCAAGCCGCTGAACAAGTCTTATTCCTATAACGAGGACATCTCCCGGTACATCGATTTCCTGCAAACGGGTCTGGAGAATTATAAAAAAGGAAAAGAATAACGCATTCAAAATACGGACGATATGTCGCATTTAGCTCCTCTGATAGCAGATTTGGCCCTGATTCTGATATGTGCGGGAGTCATGACCCTGCTCTTCAAGAGGCTGAAACAGCCACTGGTACTGGGATATGTGGTTGCCGGTTTCCTCGCCAGTCCGCACATGGTGTACACGCCTTCGGTGATAGATACGGCGAACATACAGACGTGGGCCGACATCGGTGTCATCTTCCTGCTCTTCGCTTTGGGACTGGAGTTTAGCTTCAAGAAGATAGTAAAGGTGGGTGGTGCGGCCATTATCGCCGCCTGTACCGTCATCTTCTGTATGATACTGCTGGGAGTGGCGGTGGGCATAGGCTTCGGGTGGAAGCGGATGGACTGCATTTTCCTCGGAGGGATGATTGCCATGTCGTCTACCACCATTATCTATAAGGCTTTCGATGACCTTGGGATGCGCAAAAAACAGTTCACCGGACTGGTGCTGAGCGTGCTCATTCTGGAAGACATCCTTGCCATCGTGCTGATGGTGATGCTTTCTACCATGGCCGTGAGTCATAACTTCGAGGGAGGAGAGATGCTGGGGAGTATTGCCAAACTGCTGTTCTTCCTGATTCTGTGGTTCGTGGTAGGTATCTATCTTATTCCGGGTTTGCTGAAGCGTTGCCGCAAGCTGATGAGCGAAGAAACCCTGCTCATCGTGTCGCTGGGATTGTGTTTCGGCATGGTGGTGATGGCCTCGCACACCGGATTTTCGGCTGCCTTCGGCGCATTCATCATGGGGTCTGTGCTGGCCGAAACGGTGGAAGCCGAGAGCATTGCCCGACTGGTGAAGCCTGTCAAGGACCTGTTCGGTGCCATCTTCTTCGTTTCGGTCGGTATGATGGTCGATCCCACCATGATAGCCGAATATGCCTTACCCATTGTAGTCATCACGTTGGCGGTCATTCTGGGGCAGTCGTTTTTCGGAACTTTGGGAGTCCTGTTGGCAGGACAGCCGTTGAAGACCGCTATGCAATGCGGCTTCAGTCTGACGCAGATAGGCGAGTTTGCTTTCATCATCGCTTCGCTGGGCGTATCGCTGCATGTCACCAGCCACTTCCTATATCCCATTGTGGTGGCGGTATCAGTCATCACCACCTTCCTCACCCCTTACATGATTCGACTGGCAGAGCCGGCTTCGACCTTTGTAGACGAGCATTTGCCGCAACGTTGGCGGAGGTTCCTGATGCGCTATGCTTCGGGCTCGCAGACCATGAACCACGAGAGTATGTGGCGAAATCTTATCTTCGCTCTGCTGAGGATTACGGTGGTCTACTCCATTGTTTGCGTGGCGGTGATAGCATTGGCGTTCCGCTTCCTTGTGCCCCTTATTCAACATAGTTTGCCGGGTATAGGCGGCTCGTTGCTGGCGGCGGTGCTTATCGTTTTGTTCATTGCGCCTTTTCTGCGGGCCATCATGATTAAGAAGAACCATTCGGTGGAGTTTGTCACGCTGTGGAACGACAGTCGCGGTAACCGTGCGCCGCTGGTGGCCACCATTGTACTGCGCGTGCTGCTGGGGGTGCTGTTCGTGATGTTCATTATCGGAGGGCTGTTCCGGATGTCCGTAGGTTTGGTGTTCGGGGTGGCTGTGTTACTGGTCACGTTGATGATTCTCTCCCGCCAGCTGAAGAAACAGTCTATCCTCATCGAGCGGACTTTTTTCCAGAACCTGCGCTCGCGCGACCTGCGCGCCGAGTACTTGGGCGAGAAGAAGCCCGAATATGCCGGCCGGTTATTGTCGCGTGACTTACACCTGACGGACTATGAAATCCCCGGCGAGTCGGCATGGGCGGGCAAGACGTTGGCGGAACTCAACTTGGGCAAGCGCTACGGGGTGCATGTGGTTCCTGCGCTCGACGGCGGTGGTGTCGTCGTCGGGGGCTCCCGCCGGGTGCGGGGC
>CAUUOT010000070.1:0-6496 GCA_963546815.1 uncultured Bacteroides sp. | reverse complement strand
GGCATTGCCTACAAGCAAAACAACGACAGTGCCCACGTGCAAGAAGGAAGCCATTACGAACTGGAACTGCTCGATGTCAACGGAAAACAGTTGGCCACGCAGACGGTACGTAGCAACGACTTTGGATCTTTCACGACGGAGTTCATACTCCCGAGTGCGTGCCTCAACGGCAGATTCACTATCCGCGTGCAAAACCCAACCCAGTATGCGTCTTTCCGTGTGGAAGAGTACAAACGTCCCTCCTTTGAAGTGACCATCGACCCCCTTTCCGTGGCGTACCGCTTTGGCGAACGTATCTTACTGAAGGGCAACGTCAGGACATTCAACGGGATGACAGTGCAGGATGTGCCGCTGGCCTACAGGCTGACATGCCGCGATTTCGGCCCGGGCCGGGGGTATGACGAAAAACCGGTGCTGGCGGATACCATTCAGTTGGAGAAAGACGGCACCTTCTCCATTCCGTTGACCCTGCAAGCTCCGGAGGGATACAACAGTCGCTTCGGGGGGGTGATGTACCGCTTGGAGGCAACGGTGACCGGCGAAACGGGAGAGACACAGACCGCCGAGTACAGATTCGAAGCAAGTCCCAAGGCATATGATTTCGATATCCTTCTGCCGAAACATATCTGCAAGGAGGATGACATGGTCTTCACGCTGAGGGTGAGAAACCGGAATTTCACTCCCCTGCAGATAAAAGGTACTTATCGCATCTATCCGGTCTCCGGTCTGAAAGCGGGTGTGAAAGCCAAAGAGCATCCAGCCGTTCTTGAAGGGAACTTTGACGCCAATCGTCCACAAAACTTCTCGCAGTGGCGTCAACTGAAGTCGGGCAACTACCGCTTGGTGGTTTCCGTCAGCGATAGTCTCGGACGTAAGGAAGACAGCAGCGAATCTGCCTCGGGCTTTTTCGTCTTGTTCTCCAAGCAGGATAAACGACCGGTGGAAGGCACCGACCTCTTTTATTACGCAGAACAACAGGAGTTCGACGCGCAACGCCCCGCGGCCTTCTTGCTGGGCGCCTCGTTTCCGGACGCATACGTGCTCATGGACGTCTTCTGCGACGGCAAAAGGATTGAGAGTCGAACGCTGCTGCTGAACGACACCCTCGTACGGATGGAGTATCCATACAAAGAAACCTACGGTGAGGGTGTCACCTTGCTGTTCAACAGCGTGAAAAACGGGCAAAGGTTCGAACAGATGGCCTACTTGTCTAAGCGAAAACCCGCACACAGATTGGACATGAAGTGGGAGGTGTTCCGCGACCGCCTGCGCCCCGGCCAAAAGGAGGAGTGGAAGCTAACGGTGAAGACCGCACAAGGTACACCTGCAGCGGCAGAAGTGCTCGCCACTATGTACGATGCCTCGCTGGATAAGATTTACAGGCACAACCAGCTGTTGGAGGTCTATCTGCCCGGCAATATGAGCGTAGCATACCGAAGGACGAGCTATCACGACACCAACTACTTGTCCATCGACTTCCCAAGGAAAGACTGGACAATACCCGAATGGTTGTTCGACCGTTTCTTCTTCACTGAATCCTCTCTGTACGAAGAGGAAAGTATCATGACAGGATACGGTATTCCACGGAAGGGGTCGTCCCCAAAGGACATCATGATACGCGGTGTAAGTAGCAAAGCGTCGGCCGAAGGAGTTAGTCTGGCCTACGTAGCGCCGGAAGTATCGAATGCTCAGACTGAAACCGCCGACGAAGCAGAATCGGTAGAAACGTACAATCCAACTTCGCCGCCTGCCTCAGCTATCCGTAGCAACTTTGCGGAAACAGCCTTTTTTTACCCGCAGCTCCGTACCGATGCACAGGGAGCAACCGTCTTTTCGTTCACCCTGCCGCAAAGCCTGACGCGTTGGAACTTCCGCGGCTATTCGCATACCCGTGACATGGCAGTGGGCAGGCTGGACACAACGGCAGTCACCTCCAAAGATTTCATGCTGACGCCAAACATTCCTCGCTTTGTACGTGTGGGCGACCATACGCAGTTGTCCGCCTCCATCGCCAATGTGACGGGAAAGCTCGTGCGAGGAACGACCACGCTGACTCTCTTTAACCCAATGACGGAAAAAGAGCTGGCCGTACAGCGTCGCCCATTCTCCGTAGAAGCAGGTCGTACCACAGCCGTGAACTTCGGCTTTGACGTAACGGAGAGTCTGGCGAACGGTTTGCTCGGAGTACGCATGGTGGCGGATGGGGGGGCCTTCAGCGACGGCGAACAACACCTGCTGCCGGTATTGAGCGACAAAATCTACCTCACGGAGACCCTCTCCATGCCTATTCGCGGAGGAGAAACCCGAACGTTTGCTTTAGACAGCCTCTTTAACCGGAACAGTGCCACCGCTACCGACCGCCGCCTGACCGTCGAGTTCACGGGGAACCCGGCGTGGTATGCCGTTCAGGCATTGCCCGTACTGAGTGCGCCGACATACGACAACGCCTTGTCGTGGGCAACTGCCTACTATGCCAACACACTGGCAGGTTACATAGCGTCCAGCCAGCCCCGCATCAAGGCTGTGTTCGACCGATGGAAAAGTGCGGGAGAGAGCCGAGAGACGCTCTTGAGCCTCCTCGAGAAAAGACAGGACGTCAAGTCCGTCCTTATCAGTGAGTCACCCTGGCTGGCGGAGGCCACCACCGAGAGCGAACGACAAGCCCGCATCGCCACCCTTTTCGATGTCAACCAACTGGAGGACCGCAACCTCTCCGCCATTGTTAAGCTGAAAGAACTGCAGTGCGAGGATGGCGGATGGAGCTGGTGCAAGGGTATGTACAGCAGCAGATTTGTCACTGCCTACGTCACGGAACTGTTGGTGCGCCTTCCCCTGCTTACAAAAGGAAATCTGCCTGAGGAGGTGGCCGACATGCGCCAGAAAGCGTTCAAGTACCTCCACAAGAGAGCCTACGCGGACTACGATATTATCCGGACAAGGACGAACAGGAAATTGCAGGTGTCCGCCGTCAACTCGGAATATATCATGAACTACCTCTACCTCATCGCCTTGACCGGAGAAAAAGTACCCACCCGCTACCAGGCTGCGTACCGCTATTTCCTCTCCAAAGTGAAGGAGAACCTCAGTGATGGGGCGATGATGTGCAAAGCACAGTCCGCCGTCATCCTCCGAGCCGCGGGGCGTACCGCCGAAGCCGATGCTTTCATTGCCTCACTAAAGGAACACCTTGTGCGCGACAAGGAACGAGGGGCTTACTTCGCCTTCCTTCGCTCAATGAGCGGCTGGGGAATGCTACCCGTCTCTACCCATGTGGCGGCGATGGAAGCACTGGACGGTGCAGGCGGCAACGACGAGCTGGTGGAAGAAATGAAGTTCTGGCTGTTGAAGCAGAAACAGACCACCGCATGGAACTCACCGATAGCTACGGCAGACGCCATCTACGCACTGCTCTGCCGTGGAAGCAACCTGTTGGAAAGTCGAGGAGACGTGCGCATCACATTGGGCGATGACGTCCTCGAAACATGTGTGCCCGCCAAGACCACAGTGCCCGACCTGGGCTATGTCAGACAGACGTACACCCGCAACGACAACGCCCTGAAAGCAAAAACCGTGGTCGTGGAGAAGCGCGATGCCGGAGCGGCATGGGGCGCCGTGTATGCACAATACCTCTCACCCATAAGAGATGTAAAAGCCCACGGAGAAGATATGGAGGTGAAAAAGCTACTATACGTGGAGCGCATAACTAACGACGGACGTAAGTCACTGCAATATCTGAGGCCTTCCATGCACCTTTCCGTAGGCGACAAGGTCATCATAGAGATACTCCTCTTCTCGAAAAACGACGTAGACTTCGTTCACCTGAAGGATGAGCGCAGCGCCTGTCTGGAGCCGATAGGACAGCTCTCAGGCTTTCGCAAGCCTTACGGTGGCAGCAGTTATTACGTAGAGATAAAAGACGCCGCCACTCACTTCTTCCTCGACCACATAAGTGAGGGCGTCCACTTCATAAAGTACAGTTGCCGGGTAGTCAGAGCCGGTACGTACCAAACGGGGGTAGCTACCCTGCAAAGCCTCTACGCGCCGGAGTTCGCCGCCCATTCGGAGGGAAGAATGCTGACGGTAGAATAGTTTCCGCCTCCACACACCGTATGCGCCGGAAGCCACGAGCCCTGACAAGCTCTCGCTTCCGGCGCATAGTTTTCGTCCCGGCCCTTGCTTTTTCCATGGCAAGAAGTAGGTAATTTACATCCTCCGCCGATAAAAAAAGAAGCAAACTCTTGGCGGAAGTGCCGAATGTCTATACTTTCGCACACCGAAACAATAGAGTTAGCGCATTGGAGAAGCTCAGGCATATAATGAGAGGATTCCTTCCATTGTTGTTCATCACCTACATGGCCGGAATCACACTGTTTACACACTCGCACGTGGTAAACGGCGTTATCATCGTGCACTCGCACCCCTTCAAAGGCGAGCACCAGCACACAGAGATGCAGCTGGAGACCGTCTTTTACCTCTCATCCTTCATTTCGTCCACCCTTCCCACACTGCAAGCGGCGGTAGCGGTGCTGCTCGTCCTGCTCTGCGTGCTGGCTGTCCCCGTAACGGAACGCGTCAAGTGTTCAAGGTTGTCCGGCGGCATCAGCCTGCGTGCGCCTCCCTCTCCCCTATCATAGACGGCAAACTCTTCGCCGGCTTGTTTTATCAAGCGATTGACAAGCGTATGGCTATCTGCCCATCTCGTGCGGAGTGAGAAGCTTTACCATTAGGTTAGAAAAACAGCTCGTTTAACCCTGTTTGACTGATAGGGCTCATGGAAACAATACGTTTCGTCCAAAGGTAAAGCAACTGCATTCACACCAGCTTGTCGAGCAATCCGGAAAAAGATATCGAGTAATCCGCGAAAAGAGACTTAGTTTCAATTTGTTGGACACATTTGTCCAATTAACTGGATACATGGGTCCAATTGATTGGACACGTTTGTCCAATTAATCATTCGCCGAGTAATCCGTGAAAAGATACCGAGCAATTTATCTATAATTTACAAATCGTTTTTATTTCAACGTATATCCATATGAAAAAGTACTTATTCTATATGGCCGGAGCTGTAGCCTTACTGCTCTCGACCACGGCGTATGCCGAAGACCAGAAAAGAACCGACGCCAACATCGTCGGCCACGTAGTAGAGAAAAAAACAGGGGAACATCTGCCCTACATGACCGTGTCGCTCAAGGGTACCACCATCGGTACCACCACGGACGCAACGGGGCATTACTTCTTCAAGAACCTGCCGGAAGGGACGTTCACCCTGCATGTGAGCGCCGTAGGATATAAGCCGGAAGAACGGAAAGTCCAACTCAAGTCGGGCAAGACCCTGGAGGAAAACTTCGAGCTGGAAGAAGACTTGGTGGCGCTGGACGGCGTGGTGGTGACCGCCAACCGCAACGAGACGGCACGCCGACTGGCACCCACGCTGGTCAAGGTGGTCACCCCGAAGCTGTTCGAGATGACCAACTCGCACACGCTGTCGCAAGGGTTAGTGTTCCAGCCCGGTGTACGCGTGGAAACGGACTGCCAGAACTGCGGCTATTCGCAGGTGCGCATCAATGGGTTGCAGGGCAAGTACACCCAGATTTTGATTGATTCTCGCCCCATCTTCTCGGCGCTGGCGGGCGTGTACGGGTTGGAACAGATTCCCGCCAACATGATTGAACGTGTAGAAGTGGTAAGGGGAGGAGGTTCGGCGCTCTTCGGGTCGTCGGCCATCGCAGGTACCATCAACATCCTCACCAAGGAACCGGTGAGGAACTCGGGCACTTTCTCGCACACCCTGTCCAACTTCAACGGTTCGGGGTCTTTCGACAACAACACGGCACTCAATTTCTCTTTGGTGTCCGCAGATAATAAGATGGGCGCCTACGTCTACGGTCAGAACAGACACCGCTCTTCCTGGGATTCGAACGGCGACGGATTTTCCGAGTTGCCCAAGCTCCGCAACCAGACCATCGGCATCAACGCCTACTACAGAACCAGCGCCTACTCCAAGCTGAACCTTGAATACCACCACATGGAAGAGTTCCGGCGCGGCGGAAGCGGCTTCGACCTACCCCCGCACATTGCCGAAGACCCTGACCTGAACGGTATGGGTGAGGACGGACTGGTAGAGCAACTCCGCCACTCGATTGATGCGGGAGGACTGAAGTTCCTCGCCTTCTCTAAAGACCAACGGCACACGTTCAACGCCTACGCCTCCGCGCAACGCATCGCACGCGAGAGCTACTACAGCGCTTACGGCCGTACGACGGACTTCACCGGTGTGCTCGGGGCGCAGTACATCTACCGTTTCAACAACTGTCTGTTCATGCCTTCGGACCTCACCGCCGGAGTGGAATTCAACCACGACAACCTGCACGACAAGGCCACCGATGCCGACAAATACCGCAAGGCGGCGCTAAACGAAGACCCCACTGCCACCGGCGAGCGTCTGCAACAGTTGATCAGGAAATATACGCCCCTTCCACTCAATCAGATTGTCAAC
>CAUUOT010000069.1:0-6516 GCA_963546815.1 uncultured Bacteroides sp. | reverse complement strand
GTGCAACTCATCCTGCTGGTGGAAGACGGCATCCGGTTCTACTCCTCCATCCTCCCCAACCTGTACAAGTTCATCCTGAAGCAAAGCCAAGAGTTCTCCACCGAGGCGCTGAACGCCCATCAACGCACCCTGCGCATGAGGGGGCGACCTAAAATCGTTCTTGCGCGCACCTACGAAGAGGCCATCGGACTTTACGAAAAATACAAGAACAACATATTAGGTGTCATCACCGACGTGCGCTTCCCCCGCACCGAGCGAGGCGAGAAAGACGGACTGGCGGGCATCAAGCTCTGTGCCGCCATACGGAAGGAAGATGCGTTCGTCCCCCTCGTCATACAGTCGTCCGAGTCGGACAACGCCGCCTATGCCGCCAAGTACGACGCCGCCTTCATCGACAAGAACTCGAAGAAGGTGGATGTGGACTTGCGCCGCATCGTATCGGACAACTTCGGCTTCGGCGACTTCATCTTCCGCAATCCGGAGACGATGGAAGAGATTGCCCGCGTGAAGAACCTCAAGGAATTGCAGAACATTCTGTTCGCCGTGCCGGCAGAGTCATTCCTTTACCACATCAGCCGCAACCACGTCAGCCGGTGGCTCTATTCGCGCGCCATGTTTCCGGTGGCGGAGTTCCTGAAACCCATCACCTGGAACAGCTTGCAGGATGTGGACGCGCACCGCAAAATCATCTTCGAGGCCATCGTGAAGTATCGCAAGATGAAGAACCAGGGAGTGGTGGCGGTGTTCAAGCGCGACCGCTTCGACCGTTACTCCAACTTTGCCCGCATAGGCGACGGCTCGTTGGGAGGCAAAGGGCGCGGACTGGCATTCATCGACAACATGGTGAAGCATCATCCCGAGTTCGAGGAGTTGGAGAATGCCAATGTGGCCATCCCCAAGACCGTTGTGCTCTGCACGGATGTGTTCGACGAGTTCATGGACAGCAACAACTTATATCAGATTGCTCTTTCGGACGCGGACGACGACACCATCTTGCGCTACTTCCTGAAAGCCAAACTGCCCGACCGTCTGGTTGAAGACTTCTTCACCTTCTTCGACGTGGTGAAGTCTCCCATAGCCATCCGCTCGTCGTCGCTGCTCGAGGACTCCCACTACCAACCGTTTGCCGGTATCTACAATACCTACATGATTCCCTATCTGGACGATAAGTATGAAATGTTGCGCATGCTGGGCGACGCCATCAAAGGAGTGTATGCCTCTGTCTATTTCCACGACTCAAAAGCCTACATGCAGGCCACGAGCAACGTTATCGACCAAGAGAAAATGGCGGTCATCCTGCAAGAGGTGGCCGGCAACTATTACGGCGACCGCTACTATCCGTCGATGTCCGGCGTGGCACGCTCGCTCAATTACTACCCCCTCGGCGACGAGAAGGCGGAAGAAGGAACCGTCAATCTGGCGCTGGGCTTGGGCAAGTACATCGTGGACGGGGGCATGACGCTGCGCTTCTCTCCCTACCACCCCACCAAGGTGTTGCAGACCAGCGAAATGGAGATTGCGCTGAAAGAGACGCAGACGCAGTTCTACGCCCTCGACCTGCGCAACGCGGGGCAGGATTTCTCGATAGACGACGGCTTCAATCTGCTGAAGCTCCACGTCAAGGAGGCCGAAAAGGACGGGGCGCTGAACTACATCGCCTCGACTTACGACCCATACGACCAAGTGATTCGCGACGGCCTCTACCCCGGCGGACGTAAAGTCATCACCTTTGCCAATATCCTACAGCACGATGTATTCCCGTTGGCACGCATCCTGCAACTGGTCTTGAAATACGGGCAACAGGAGATGCGCCGCCCCGTGGAAATAGAGTTTGCCGCCACCCTGAACCACGAGAAAGACAAGTCCGGCACGTTCTACCTGCTGCAAATCCGTCCCATCGTAGACAGCAAGCAGATGCTGGACGAAGACCTCTCTCTCATCTCCGCCGACCGCATATTGCTCCGCTCCAACAACTCGCTGGGGCATGGCGTCATGAACGAGATGCACGATGTGGTCTACGTCAAGACGAACGATTACAGCGCCTCGCACAATCAAGAAATAGCATGGGAGATAGAAAAGCTGAACCAACAGTTCCTCAACGATGGCAAGAATTATATCCTTGTGGGGCCCGGCCGCTGGGGAAGCAGCGACACCTGGCTGGGCATCCCCGTGAAGTGGCCCCACATCAGCGCAGCCCGCATCATCGTGGAGGCGGGACTGACCAACTACCGCATAGACCCCAGTCAAGGGACGCACTTCTTCCAGAACCTGACCTCGTTCGGCGTGGGCTACTTCACCATCAACGCTTTCATGAACGACGGCGTGTACAATCAGGACTTCCTCAACGCACAGCCCGCCGCCTACGAGTCCAAGTATCTGCGCCATGTACGCTTTGAGCAACCCCTCATCGTCAAGATGGACGGAAAGAAGAAACAAGGCGTGGTGCTGATGCCGGAGTAAACGCTTTTTTCCCATATACAAAAAAGAACATGATGGAAACCATAAAGACCAACTCAATCCATGCCTGGATACTCGCCGCCCGCCCCAAGACGCTGACGGGAGCCGTTATCCCCGTACTGATAGCCACTTCGCTGGCTCTTGCCCACAAGGCGTTCAAGCCCCTGCCCGCCCTGCTGTGCCTGCTCTTTGCCTGCGGCATGCAGGTGGCCGCCAACTTCATCAACGACCTCTACGACCATCTGAAAGGTACCGACCGCGAAGACCGCCTCGGCCCGGAACGTGCCTGCGCACAAGGCTGGATTACGCCCACGGCCATGAAGAAAGGCATCGGGCTCGCCATCCTCCTCGCGTGCCTGGCCGGAGGCGGATTGCTCTACGCATGCGGGCACAGGCTGCCTTACGGCGGATGGGAGCTGACGGCAGTGGGAGCACTCTGTGTCCTGTCCGCCTTTCTCTACACCACGATACTTTCCTATCACGGATGGGGAGACTTGGCGGTGCTGGTTTTCTTCGGTTTCATCCCCGTGGCAGGAACTTACTACGTACAAGCCGGCGAGATAACGACGGATGTCGTCGTAGCCTCGCTCGTCTGCGGATTGGTGACAGACACGTTGCTGGTAGTGAACAATTATCGCGACCGCAAGCAAGACGCCCTTAGCGGCAAGCGCACACTGATAGTACGCCTGGGCGAGCCTTTCGGGCGCTATGCCTACCTGGGGCTGGGCATCGTCGCCACCCTGCTCTCCTTCCGGTTCGGCATAGACAACGACCTCATCAGCAGCCCCGCCCTGCCCGTCAACCCGGCCGCACTGCTCATGCCGCCACTCTACCTCTTTTTTCATGTACGCACCTGGCAACGGATGTGCCGGATACGAAGCGGCAAAGAACTGAACAGCATACTTGGCGAAACCTCGCGCAACATGCTGCTTATGGGATTGCTGCTCAGTGCAGCCATTCTGATGTAAATCCGAGCGAAACAGAGCTTGCGGCGAGGGCAGAAGCGTCACCGAAGCGAGGCAGGTGACGACACCGCAGTGAGGTGGGCAACGTCACCACAGTGAAGCGGGCAACGTCACCGCAGTGAGACAGGCAGCGTCACCGCAGTGAGACAAGTAACGTCACCGCAGTGAGACGGGCAACGTCACCGCAGTGAGACAAGTAACGTCACCGCAGTGAGACAGGCAGCATCACCGCAGTGAGACAAGCAGCACCCCTATAGAGAGAGAAGCGGCACCTTGATAAAGAGGCCGCCTGTACCTCTATAGAGAGGCGAACAACGTCTCTATAGAGAGGCAAGCGACACCTCTATAGGGAGGGAGGCAGCGTCTCTATAGAGGGGGAGGCAGTGTCTCTATAGAGGGGGAGGCGGTGTCTCTATAGAGAGGCAGGCAACGTCTCTATAGAGAGAGTGCCGACGCCTCCATAGAGACATCGGCACCCTCTCTTTTTTCTGTCCGGTTAAGAAAGCAGGTTATCTCTTTCCGTACATCCGTTCGTAATACTTCTGATAGTCGCCGCTGGTCACTTCGCCCACCCAGTCCTGATGGTTGAGGTACCATTCGATGGTCTTCACGATGCCCTGCTCAAACTTCGTCTCGGGACGCCAGCCGAGGGCCTCGGTAATCTTCGTCGGGTCGATGGCATAGCGTTGGTCGTGCCCCAGACGGTCTTTGACGAAGGTAATCAGGTCTTCGTTTATCCAACTGACGTCAATCGCGCCGTCGGCCCCTTTTTCTTTTTTCTTCAGCACCTCGCGATATTTGGGCTCTTCCTCCATCAGGCGGCGGATGGTGGCAATAGTCAGTTTCACAATCTCCAAGTTGGTCTTTTCGTTATGGCCGCCCACGTTGTAGACTTCGCCCTCCGCACCCTTGCGCACCACCAGGTCGATGGCCTTGCAATGGTCTTCCACATACAGCCAGTCGCGCACGTTGCTGCCGTCGCCATAGACGGGAAGATTCTTTCCTTCCAAGATATTCTTGATGATCAACGGAATCAGCTTCTCGGGGAAGTGATAGGGCCCGTAGTTGTTTGAACAGCGGGTAATGGTCACGGGCATCTTGTAGGTGTCGTGATAGGCCATCACCACCATATCGGCGCTCGTCTTGGATGCGCTGTACGGACTATGGGGGCATAGCGGGGTCTGCTCCGTGAAGTAGCCTTCGGCGCCCAACGAGCCGTAGACTTCGTCCGTCGAGACCTGATGATAGCGCACACCCGGGCGCCAAGCGGGATAGCCGGCCTGGTCCTTGCCCGTCACCCAAGCGCGGCGGGCGGCGTCCAGCAGGTTCTGCGTGCCCAGAATGTTCACCGTCAGGAAGAGTTGCGGATTCTCGATACTGCGGTCCACATGGCTTTCGGCTGCAAAGTTCACCACATAGTCGAATTTATATCGGGCAAACAGGTCATCCACCAACGCGCGGTCGCAAATATCTCCCTTCACGAAGAAGCAGCGCACGTCGTCGATGTCGTCGGCAATGGTTCCCAGGTTTCCGGCATAGGTCAGGGCATCCAATACCACTACTTTGATGTCATCATGTTTGGCCAGTATGTATTTGATATAATTGGCTCCGATAAAACCGGCCGCACCGGTCACAAGATAAGTCTTCATGCGATTATGAGTTTTTTTTGTTGAATGATGAATGATGAATGATGAGCTTTAGAGTATCCTCCCGTTTCTTATCTCCTCGAGTCGGCAAGCTCCATCAGATAGTTGCCGTACTCCGTTTTTCCCAGCTGCTCGCCGAGGCGATACAGTTGGCCGACGTCTATCCAGCCCTTGCGCCATGCTATTTCCTCGATGCAGCTGACACGGAAGCCTTGACGGTTCTGTATGGTAGCCACAAAGTTGCTTGCCTCGAGCAAGCTGTCGCAGTTGCCCGTATCGAGCCATGCGAAACCGCGGCCGAAGAGTTCCACTTTCAGCGTGCCTTCGTCTAAATAAAGACGGTTAAGGTCGGTTATCTCATACTCGCCCCGGGCGGAAGGTTTCAAAGAAGCCGCTTTGGCCGTCACGGTGGAATCATAGAAATAAAGGCCGGGGACGGCATAGTTACTTCTGGGGTGTGCCGGTTTTTCCTCTAAAGAGAGGGCCTTCCCCTCATCATCGAACTCTACGACCCCATAAGCCCGGGGGTCTTTCACATAATAGCCGAAGATGCAGGCCCCCTTGTCGATGGAGGCGGCGCGCTTCAGCATGGCCGAGAAGCCTTGCCCATAGAACATGTTGTCGCCCAGAATGAGGCAACCCGGCCCGCCGTTCAGGAACTCTGCGCCCAGCACAAAGGCCTGCGCCAATCCGTTGGGGGTTTCCTGTACTTTATAGGAGAAAGACATTCCCAGCCCTTCGCCGGTTCCAAGCAAATCGCGAAACATGGGCAAGTCACGAGGAGTAGAGATAATCAGCACTTCGCGTATGCCTGCCAGCATCAACGTAGAGAGCGGATAGTATATCATGGGTTTGTCATAGACGGGCATTATCTGCTTTGAGATAGCCTTGGACAAGGGATAGAGACGAGTGGCGCTGCCACCTGCAAGAATGATTCCTTTCATATTTCAGTTCTATTTTCGGTGATACATCAAACGGAGAATAAAATAAGAAGGAGGACGAAGCCCCACGGCTCTACTTGCTATTCAGGCTGCAAATATAATGTAAACCGGATGTAAAAAAAAATATGCAAGCTGTTTTTTTCAGCAGAAGCCACGAGATGAATGAGGCCGGCAACGGTTCAGCCGGCCAGTTCAATGACTTCAAGGTCTTTGAATGTCCCCTTGTCCACCACGAAGCGCACCATGGTGCGAACCTTATGGAAGCCGGAGATGCCGGCGGCTCCGGGATTGATGTGCAGCATGTCCAACGTTTTGTCATACTTCACCTTCAGGATATGAGAGTGTCCGCTGATGAAAAGCCGGGGCGGATGCACCAGCAGACTGCCTTTGACGGAAGGGTCATAATTGCCGGGATATCCGCCGATGTGCTTCATCAGCACTTCCGCCCCGTCTATCGTGAAGCGTAGCGTCTGCGGATAAAGCCGGCGCAACTCCTGCCCGTCGATG
>CAUUOT010000068.1:0-6547 GCA_963546815.1 uncultured Bacteroides sp. | reverse complement strand
AGACGATTTGATTTTCGACATCATCGAAAAAGAACATCAACGCCAGCTCAAAGGCATTGAACTGATTGCATCAGAGAACTTCGTTAGCGACCAAGTGATGCAGGCCATGGGTTCCTGCCTGACCAACAAGTATGCCGAAGGCTATCCCGGCAAGCGTTACTACGGCGGTTGCGAAGTAGTGGACCAAAGCGAAGAGATAGCCATCGACCGTTTGAAACAGATCTTCGGAGCAGCATGGGCCAACGTACAGCCCCACTCCGGCGCACAAGCCAATGCGGCCGTATTCCTTGCCGTACTGAACCCGGGCGATAAATTCATGGGACTGAACCTCGCTCACGGCGGACACCTCTCTCACGGTTCTTTGGTCAACACTTCCGGCATCCTCTACACTCCCTGCGAATACAACCTGAACCGGGAGACCGGACGGGTGGACTACGACCAGATGGAGGAAACAGCTCTGCGCGAGAAGCCGAAGATGATTATCGGAGGAGGGTCGGCCTATTCCCGCGAATGGGACTACAAGCGTATGCGCGAAATCGCGGACAAGGTGGGCGCCATCCTGCTGGTAGACATGGCTCACCCTGCCGGACTGATTGCCGCCGGAGAGCTGGATAACCCCGTGAAGTATGCGCATATCGTGACTTCCACCACGCACAAGACGCTGCGCGGCCCTCGCGGAGGCGTCATCATGATGGGCAAGGACTTCCCCAACCCGTGGGGAAAAACGACTCCCAAGGGAGAAATCAAAATGATGTCGCAGCTGCTCGATTCGGCTGTATTCCCGGGCATTCAGGGCGGGCCGCTGGAACACGTCATCGCGGCCAAGGCAGTGGCTTTCGGCGAAATCCTGCAACCGGAATGGAAAGCCTACGCCAAACAGGTGAAGAAGAATGCAGCCACGTTGGCACAGGCCTTGATAGACCGCGGCTTCACCATCGTTTCGGGCGGTACGGACAATCACTCCATGCTGGTAGACCTGTGCGGCAAATATCCCGACCTGACGGGCAAGGTGGCCGAGAAAGCGCTGGTGTCTGCAGACATCACGGTGAACAAGAACATGGTGCCGTTCGACAGCCGTTCGGCTTTCCAGACTTCGGGCATCCGTCTGGGCACCCCGGCCATCACCACCCGCGGCGCCAAAGAAGACCTGATGCTGGAAATAGCGGAGATGATTGAGACGGTTCTGTCCCACGTAGACAATGAACAAGTCATCGCGGACGTCCGTGCACGTGTGAACCGGAAGATGAAAGCATATCCGCTGTTTGCCTACTAAACAGGAGACAACGGTTCATCACCCCGATATGAAAAACAGTAAAGGCTGCACCCGATAGGTGCAGCCTTTACTGTTTTCAGACAGAAGCATGAGCTCACAATCTGTCGACCTCCTCGAATTTGCTGGTATGCGAAGCACTTTTCTGCTTGCCGAATCTGTAGGTTACATTCAGTTTTATCTGTCTCGATTCGCTCTTGCCCCAGTTCCACAACCGGAAACCGGTGAACGAACGGTAATTATCCCAGCGACTGGTTCGGAAAATATCGCTTAGAGCCAGATTGACCGTCCACTTCTTATCGGCAAAACTTTTGCTGAAACCCACATCGACATACCCCGAAGGCTCGATGTGCTCGTTGGAAGTTCCAAGGCGCCCGGTGGCATACGAGCCGTTCAGCTCCATCTGAATCCGTCCTGGAAGACGTATCGTATTCTGAATAGAGAATATACCGGCAAAGTCGTCCAAATCGAATGTCCGGTAGCGGTCGAAAGCGATATCGTTCCGAATGTAATAGCCTATCAGGTTCAAATTCATCTCCCACCACCGTGTCATGTCTATACCTTGAAACAGGTTCAGTGAGACCGTTTGCTGCTTTCCGATGTTACGCGGTGTCATAATCATCTTGTCTATGGAGACTGTATCGGTGATTTGCGTCTTATAATCTTTCATGTACGAGTAAGAGGCAGTCAGTGCCGTGCGTTTGTACAAGTAGGAGACGGACAGTCGGTGCGTCTTCTGCGGAATGAGGAAAGGATTGCCTTTCCACGAAGACAATTCGTCGAGAAGATATTCGAACGGATTCAAGTCCTGATAAGCCGGACGGTCTATCCTGCCTGTATAGCTCAGAGTCAGTGTATGATTATTATCGATCCGGTAGTTCAAGTCAAAAGTCGGGAACAGATTGAAATAGTTGCGTCTGTTCTTCTCATCGTTTCTACCGTCTACGGCATGCAGAATTCCGTCGGAGAAGGTGTATTCGCCGCGCATCCCCGCCTCCAACTTGAGCTTGCTGCCTATGGCATGAACATAAAGCATATAGGCAGCCAATATCTGTTCCCTATATCCGAAGTCGTTGGATTGAGTGCGGTCTATTATTTCCTGCTTATTCACTACATTATAGAACCGGTAATCATTGTCCGCACGGACAGACGAATATTTCAGCCCAGACTTCAGTTCGCCGCTCCATAAAAGATGTTGCTGGTCATAAGATAAGGCATAGATATGGATATTTCTGCCGTTTACCGACTTGTAAAGATTGTCCTGCAACACTTTCCCGTCAGGTTCGAGGTATTTATTAGGCTGCCAATTGCCAGAACCTCCGTCAAACCATGCGTAGTTGAAGTCCAGCGTATAACTGACCCCTTGCCGTGGCTTCGCCATATAGTAGAGGTTCCCTCCGTATCGGTTTCCTTTCTGCATATAATAATCGTTTCGGGCATAAAGAATCCGTTCCAGCTTTTTGCTCTTGATATCTCTTATTTCGGTCACGGTATTGGTTATTCCGGGTCCGAACAGCGTATTAGCGTTTATGCGCCCTCCTATGGTCTGCCGCTCGTTCAGCGCGTACTCCATGTTCAGGTTCCCGGATACGGTGTTGCGCTTGTCCGTATCCTGCGTGGGGCTGTAGTAGTCTTTTCCGTTTTGCCAACGGTGCAGACCATAGTCCATATCAAAATATCCGAAAGTATGACTATAGCTACCCGACAGACTGAACTTTCCTTTCGTATGACTGAAAGCGATTTCCGTGTTTTCCCTCAGGTGATTCCAATAAGAGACTCCGTTGTTGAGGGAAAAGAAGAAGCCTTCCATTTTGCTCTTTTTCATGTTGATGTTGATGATGCCTCCGGAGCCTTCCGCGTCATACCGGGCGGAAGGGTTGTGCATGACCTCTACCGAAGCTACCGACGACGAGGGGGTGGTCCTCAATAGAGTGACCAGCTCATCCTTAGGCAGGTACGTCTGCTTCCCGTCGAGTATCACCAATACGCCGTTCTTTCCACCGATGCTGATGTTGTTCTCTCCGTCGACGAAGACACCCGGTGTTTTCTTCAACACTTCGAGGGCAGAACTTCCTGCCGTGATGCCACTGTTGCGAGGCGTGAAAATCATCTTTCCTCCTTCTATCTTTATTGACGGAGACTGCTTCTCGCCGACAACGATTACATCATCCAGCAGAAAACTCTCGGGGCGCAGCCGAATGTCGGGGATTACAGTGTCTCTGCTCACCCTGAACGGCTCGCTCAGGTATTGCTTATACCCGAGGCAGCTTACATAGATTTGTATATCTCCCGCTGCGTCCATGCCGTACTTTCCATCCGGTGAAGTGATGCCCTGCCCGATGGAGACACCGGTTGCGGGAGTCATCAAGACAACTACTGCCGCATCTATCGGAGTACCGATGGAGTCGGTCACTACACCCTGCACCCTGTATTGCGCCGATGCAGCTATGCTTTGCAAAACAAAAATAAAAGAGATAAGTTTCCTTCTTGTTCGTTTCATGTAATTCATCATTTACCGCATTTGTCAGCCACTTGTGTTTGTCATGACAGACACAAGCCTTTAAGAAGACAAACACAAGCCTTTGAGAAGACAGACACAAGCCTTTGAGAAGACAGACACAAGCCTTTGTCACAACAAAGGTCAGTGGCTGAAAAAAAAGTTCATTTATTTTGTATATTCATTTGTTTTTCTTTCCTTTGCAGCAGAAAGGAACCCTGACAAGGTGGCGACTTCGGGCGATTATAGCCTGTAACTGCACCTATCGGGGTTTCTTTCTTGCTTTGTAGCAAGGCTTTCAAGACTGCGACCGCTTCGTCTCATTTCCTCAACTCCCCCGTTCATTCTTTCTATCGGACTCAGGTTCATAAATCTCTTGAATTGAAAGCAAGCAGGCCCTCAGACGGTTTTATCTGAACCGCGAAGTGTCTACAGCCTCCCTTTGCTTCTCTTTATAGTCGCCGAATCGATAGGTAAATGCTATTCCGAACTCGCGGAAACAAGCGTAACGGTTGGTGACGTGCTGGGTGCGGAAGCGGATGCGCGGAGAGATTTGCCCGGTCTCAAACAGATCGTCGCCATAGAGGTTGAGGATGGCTTTTCCTTTCATGAAAGCGTAACGCAGGGCCACGTTGACATTGCCCGACGAAGGCAGGTCGTAGATGCCTTGCAGGGCTTTGGTATGGACGAAGCCCGCCACGGTGAGTTTCAGGTCGGGCTTGGCAGATAGCGTGACGGCATTGCTCATCCGGGCGATGAGGTAACAGCGGCTGCGGTCGAAGGGAATGTCCCAGAAGTCCCCGTCCTTTTCGCGATGCCACAAGCCGATGAGGACTATACGCGAGTTCAACCGCTTCTTTAGGCTGAATGGCACGGACACCTGCACGCCCGCCTGCTGTTTGCAGTCGAAATTCAGGTATTTGTATATCTCCACCAAACGATGGGAAGACTGGTAGAGCGTCTGTGTGGAATAGTCGTCGGTATGCTCGAACCACGCACTGAAGATGTATTTGCCGTTCAGGATATAGGTCGTTTGCAAGCGGTATTCCCGCGAGGGCTTCAAGAGCGGATTGCCCCGGACTTCGGAATATCCTCCGCCAGCATACGAGATGGCATCTTGCACCGCCCAATAGTCGGGATAGCCTTTGTCGCCGCTCAAGGCAAATTGCAAGACATGCCCCGGTGCGGGCGTATAACTCAGATTGACGACGGGATATGCGTTCCACTGGTTCCAGACGGGAGTCTGATAATGCTCCGCAGCCAGCGAGACGTCCAGCGAGAGCTTGCTGCCGAAGCGCTTACCGAAGCCCGCATAGATATTCAGCGTCTGCTCGCGTCGGCGCGACTTCATATTGTTGAAGGCCGGCGACGAAGGCAGCAACTGGCCGGTCTGCGCATCGTAATAGTACTGATAGCTGTTGTCCGTTCCGGTGGTGTATACCGTTCCGTAGTTCACCTCCCAGCTGTGCCCCAAGGCGTGCTCGCCAGCCAGAAAGACTTTCCAACGGTCGATGCGTTGGCTGTCTTCGGTATAGAAATCCAGCTTATCGTCCCTCATGCGGCTGTGCAGCAACTGGTCGGACGGTGAGCGGAAACCCGTCCACTCTGCGCCGGCATTCAGCCCGAAAGGAGTGCGATAGTCGAGGCGGACGTTGTGTAGCCGGTCCGTGCTGTTACTGCGGGTGGTGGATAGCTGCGTGCCCGCAACGTCGATGTGGGTGTGCGAGGTGACGTATCTGCCGTTGTAAACGAAGCTCAACCGATGGTCTTTGGCCAAATCATAATCCGCCCCTAAACGGAAGTTGTGCGTATGAGAGCGACCGCGGAGGGATTCACTCGTATTGATGGGATGTACCGAACCGTCGGCCAGTGTGTGCACGGCCTCCTTGTCTGTAAGGAAATAGCGCCTTCCGTGCGTGTGCGAGTAAAGCACATCGGCCGAGAACTTCCGTTTGCCGAAGAGCAGGGCGGCACGTTGCTCAAAGCCTTCATAGTGATGTTGGCGATACTTGGCATAAAGCTCGCCCTGCCAGAAGCCCGCATCGCCGGCAGCACGTTTCAGCATCAGGTTGATAAGGGCACCGCGCACCTGGTAGCGTGCGGGGGCATTGTACATCACCTCGGCCTTCTCGATGCGTCCGGCGGGGATGCTCCTCAGCAAAGCGTACAGCTGTTCGGCACTGAGGGTGGTGGCCTTTCCGTCCACCATCACGGTGACGCTCTGCCCAGCCAGTTGCAGGCCGCCGTTCATCTCGGTCACTCCGGGAAGTTCTTTCACCGCATCGTAGGCATTGTTCACGGGCAGGTCGCGGATAAGGCGCGGCAAGTCATATTCCAGCTTGCCTTGTCCCGCCTTGACGATGGGACGCTCTCCGACAATCATCACCTCGGGTAATGTCCGATAAAGGCTGTCCAAACGAGCGTCGGCCGTTATCAGGCTGTCTGCACTGAACACACGGTCCTCTCCGGCCGACGTCGCATTTCTCTCCTGAGCCGAAAGGCCGATGCCCGACGACACCCAGCAGACAAAGGCCGACAAAAGGATTTTTTTCTTATTCATCTTGATAATAGATGGTTTACCCGCAAAATAAGGCATAAGTTGTAAAAATCTGTATAGTTGTCCGCTTATAAAATGTTACCGGATGTTATTGCAAATGTTATTTAATCTTACCCGCATGACGGCTCTCAATATTAGTCCTATCTTTGTCCTCACAAAGCGAGTCGGGAATAAGGAAGCACCTTCGCGACAAGGAGATGATGAGATTCCTGGTTTCAACGCA
>CAUUOT010000067.1:0-6629 GCA_963546815.1 uncultured Bacteroides sp. | reverse complement strand
AGACCTGCAGTTTTCTTTATTATTCCACATACAATACGAGTCCTTTCAAATACTCCCCTTCGGGATGGTAGATATTGACAGGATGGTCGGCAGGTTGCGTCAGTTGGTGCAGGATATGTACGCTGCGCCCAGACATGGCGGCGGCTGTAAACACTGCCGTTCGGAAGTTCTCTTTGCTGACTGCTTGCGAACAGGAGAATGTGAAGAGGATGCCGCCTGACTTGATTTTTTCAAAAGCCTTGAAGTTCAGTTTTCGATAGCCTTGCAGAGCGTTGTGCAGAGCGTCCCGGTGCTTGGCGAAGGCGGGCGGGTCGAGGACGATGAGGTCGTATGTGACGTCCATGCGTTCCAGATATTTGAAGGCGTCTTCCGCGTAGGCTGTGTGGCGGTTGTCGTTCGGGAAGTTCAGCTCGATGTTCTTGTTGGTTAGTTCGATGGCTTTGGCGGAGCTGTCTACGGAGTGCACGAGTTTGGCGTTGCCTCGCATGGCATAGACGGAGAAGCCACCGGTGTAGCAGAACATGTTCAGCACATGTCGCCCGGGAGAGTAACGTTCCAGTAGGGAGCGATTTTCGCGTTGGTCGATGAAGAAGCCTGTCTTTTGCCCTTTCAACCAATCGATATGGAACTTCAGACCGTATTCCATCGCGAGGTTGTCGGTATCTCCACCTTTCAGGAAGCCGTTTTCGGGATAAAGGTCGGCTTTGAAGGGGAGGGTGGTTTCCGACTTATAATAGATATTGTCGATTTCATCGCTCATTACTTCGGCCAGCGCGTCGGCAATCATCATGCGTTGGAGGTGCATGCCAGCGGAGTGTGCCTGCATGACGGCTGTCCGGGCGTATATGTCGACGACCAGGCCGGGAAGGTTGTCTCCCTCGCCGTGCACCAGACGGTAGGTCTTGTTTGCGGGATGCCCGGCGACGTTAATGCGGCGGCGCATGTCGTAGGCTATGCGGAGTTTGCGTCTCCAGAAGTCGGCGTCGATTTCTTCGTCTTGACGGAACGTCAGCACGCGTACGGCGATGCTGCCAATCTGGAAGTGCCCCTTGGCTATGAATGCTTGTGTTGAAGTATGGATTTCGACGACTTCTCCCTCCTCGGGCTCTCCGTCGAGACGGGCGATGGCGCCCGAAAACACCCAGGGATGAAAGCGCTTCAGGGATTCTTCTTTGCCGGGTTTGAGATATACTTTATACATGATTGCGGAATGTGATATGGGGTTGTCGGTGTATGTTCACATGCTTGGGGGGCATTCGTTGACGCCTGTCGCCTCTTCTTCTGCAGCGATTTCGAAATCGCCGGTTTCTTTCAGCTCCTGCAGCTTGTTGTAGATGTTGAGGCATGCCCAAGCGTCGGTGGCGGCATACAGCTGTTGAGGCTGTGTCAGGCTCTCGGCTTCCCAGTTGGAGAGGCGCTGGCTTTTCGAGATTTTCTCTCCGAAAAGGATGGCGTATATCTTCTGCAGACTCTTGTCTTGAATGCCGAAAGGGCTGACGTATTCCTGCAGTTCGATGACGGCGCGCGGATCGAAGGGGGCGCGTTGGTGCAGCATCATGAAGTCGTCTCTGAGCGAGAGGCCGATTTTGGTTATGGAAGGGTTCTCCAGCAGCATGATGACGGGAAGGGTCAGTCCGATGAGATTGAGCCGGAACAGGAAGCAATGCTCTTCTGAGGAGACTTGCAGCAGCGCCACTTTATGCGATTGTCCGCGGCTGAACGAGGGGCGTGTTTCGCTGTCGATGCCCAGAGCCGGCGAGTTTTTCAGGCATTCCACAGCCCTTTCCGCTTCGTGCGGCGTTTCTACGAGGTGTATTTGTCCCGGAAAAAGTGCCTTGGGCAGGTCTTTCAGCTTGTCTTTATCTATCGTTCGATGTATGACCATGCGGTTTGTTTTTATTCAATTTCTTCGGAAATATCCTCTTTCTCGTCTTGCGCGTATTTCGCGTTGTGCAGGGCGCGCAGGGTGTTGACGAGCTTCTGCCCCCAGTACAAGCGGAAATTCTCCTGGCAGCGGGCAAGGGAGTCGTTCATGGTTTCGTTCAGCCCCAGGCTGAAGACGAAGATGAAATCCTTGATATCTTGGTAGATGTCGGCCAAGTCCTCGGAAATGAACCTCGTGATGGGTTGGTCGCTGTACTTCATGTCGGCTACGAATACCTCGAGATAATCGTCCTTTCCGGCGAGGATGTTGGCCAGGTTCATGCGGAGTACTTCATACGTTTCCTCGGTCACGAATGTTTCCGGAGCTTCGTCGCCCATGGCTTCGCAGGGCGGCAGCATGGACGCCTTGAGGTAGAGCAGCGGCAGCATCTTCAGCACGGTGTCGATAAAGGCGACCGGTTTCACGCCTTCCGCCTGCTCCAGGAATTTACAGAACTCGGCGGCTACGGTAACGAATTCTACCACGTTGCGGTGGAAAATGACTTGACTCTCCTTTTTCATTAGGCTTTTATTTGGATGCAAAAGTAGCGAAAAGGGGGGAATATTTGAAAAATGGGATGTCATTTCCCGAAAAATCAGTCTTATACTAGTCAGAGTTCGATATCAACTAAGGTGTAATCTCTTCTCTTAAGCCGCAGCGTCTCTTTTCGGATTGCTCGATAGTATATAGTATTATCAACTCATAGTGTAATACACTATCAATCCATAGTATATAATACTATGGATAAGAGATGCACTGTACCGATGACGAAGGGTGTTTTCTTCGCCTCTGTCTTTCTATTGAACTCGGATGTATACTAAAAAAGAGGAGGGGTCAGCTGAAGTGCCGGGGATTTTTCTGGCTGAGGATGACGTAAAGGATGATGGGTGCGCCGATGACGGGTGTCACGGCATTCAGCGGAAGGATGCCTTCTTCGCCGGGGAGGATACATAGCAGGTTGCATAGCAGTGCCACCGCTGACCCGCTGAGGATGGTGAGGGGCAGCAGCGAGTGGTGGTTGGCGGTGCCCAGTATCATGCGGGTCATGTGGGGGACGGCCAGCCCGATGAAGGCTATCGGGCCGCAGAAGGCGGTGGTGACGGCGGTCAGCAGTCCGGTGACGGCCAGTAGCAGGTTCCTCACCTTGCGGATGTTCACTCCCAGATTTTCGGCGTAGCGTTCGCCCAGCAATAGCGCGTTCAGCGGCTTTATCAGCAGGAGCGAGCCGAGCCAACCCAGCAGGACGACCGTGGCAAAGGCCGGCATCTGCTGCGAAGATACTCCTCCGAAGTTGCCCATTCCCCATATCATGTAGGACTGCACCCCCTCGGCGGTAGCGAAGAAGTTGAGCAGTGAGATGGCCGAGGAGGCTATGTATCCTATCATGATGCCGGTAATCAGCAGCATGACGTTGCTCTTCAGCAGGGTGGAGAAAAAAAGGATGAGTACCATTGTCAGCATGGATCCGGCAAACGCTCCCGTCAGTACGAAGAGGAATCCCGACAGGCTGAAGGTGCCCGCAGTGAGGCTGCCGCCGAAGAACAGTATGACGAGGGCTACTCCGAGGCTTGCTCCGGAGTTGATGCCCAGGATGGACGGACCTGCCAGCGGGTTCTTGAAGACGGTCTGCAGCATCAGTCCGCATGCGGCAAGCGAACCTCCGCACAGCAGTGCCGTCAGTGCCTGCGGCAAGCGCGACTGCCAGAGGATGAAGCTCCAGCCGGCCTTTGTTCCCTCTCCGCCTTGGAGGATGCGGAACACTTCGACTGCCGGAATTGAGACAGAGCCCATCAGCAGATTGGCGATAAAGAGCAGCAGGATGATGGTTCCCAAGCCGATGCTATATTTCCAGCCTCTACTCATCCAGCTTGCTGAAATAGCGCAGTCCGTCTGCGTCTGTTATCTCCGGATGGAGTATCTGTATCAGGTCTGCCAGGAGGTAATCGGGGCGGAAAGGGGTCTCTTCGTAGTACGGCACTTTTGCCGTGTTGCACCCGTAGACATTTCGGGTCTTGAAAGCCTTGAAGCCGGTATAGCCCACAAAGTCGGCCTTGAGGTCGGCATAAGTCATATCGCGTTCGCGGTTGTATTTGATGGTCCACACGTCTGCGTCTCCTGCCTTGTCGAACACTGTTTCGAAAGATAGGGGCACGGAGCCGCTGTGGGTGTCGTCGGCAAAGGCATAGCGTCCGCCAGCGTCGGCAAAGAGGCGTCCCATGGTGCTTCGTCCGCCGGGCACGTACCAAGCCGAGCCGTTTTTCAGTTCACTGAGTATGGACTGGCTGGTCGACGAGAGTTCCGCGAGGTTCTTCAGTTGGTGGTAGCGATGGTCCACTACGGAAAAGAGGCTGTCGGCCCGTACTTCGGCGCCGAATAGAAGGCCGTAGAAGCGCATCCATTCGGCCCGCCCCAGGGCAGATGTCTCCATATAATCGGCACACTCTACGATGGGGATGTTCAGCTTCTCTACACGTCCATATCCACCACTGTTCTCGAAAGGTGAGAGCAGGATAGCGTCCGGGTGCAGGTCGATAATCTTCTCGATATCCGGACTCATGCTGTCGCCACAATTGGCAATGGTTCCGTTGTGACAACCTTCTTGCACCGCTTGCAGTTTGATGTACTTCAAATCGCAGATGCCGCCGATGCTCCGGAAAGCGCCCAAGTTTCCTATCAATCCGCAATGCACCGATGAGTAGACCAGGGCTTTGGAGAGTGGCGTACGCACCACGGTTCCTTGCGGCAAATGCTCGGGTACTGGTTCGGAAGTTGGTATCAGTACATACGTGTGCAACGTCTTCAGTGTATCCCACGGATTGCGCAAAGTAGCGACGGTGTATCCCGGATAGGTCACCAATACGAGATTATCGGCATAGCGCAGGGATAATGTGTCTCCCCAGACAGCGGTCGACGAAGTGCTTTTCCCTTTTCCGCTGCAAGCGGCGCAGAGTAAGAGTCCGGACCATAGAATGACTGATAAAAGATTCTTTTTCATCGATGCACTTCCTTATAATAATGGAGGATTCGCTTTGCTTAAAATTCTACAACCGGGGCTTGTGCAGCACTTTCATCTGCCTCGAAGTAAGCCCGTTTATCGAAGCCGAACATCCCAGCAAGAATATTCTTTGGGAAACGGCGAATGGCGGCATTAAACTCTTTAGCCACATTGTTGAAGTTGGTACGCGCCACGGTGATGCGGTTTTCCGTACCTTCCAGTTGTGCTTGCAGCTCCAGGAAGTTCTGGTTGGCTTTCAGGTCGGGATAACTCTCGGTGATGGCCAGCAACTTGCCGAGTGCGGAAGTCACGGCGCCTTGAGCTCTTTGGTATTCGGCCAGCTTTTCCGGTGTCAGTTCGTCAGCGTCCACCTTGATTTGAGTGGCTGTACTGCGCGCCTGTATCACCCCTTCGAGCGTTTCTTTCTCGTGCGAGGCATATGCTTTCACTATCCTCACCAGATTGGGGATCAGGTCAGCTCGTCGCTGATATTGAGTTTCTACGTTCGACCATTGTTTGCTGGCTTCTTCGTCCATGGTTACAAGTCCGTTGTAGCTGCTCATGCCCCAAATGGCAAGAATTGCTATCACAATAACGATGAAAATGGTTGATTTCTTCATACTTCTTTTCTTTTAATGAGTTTATTATGTAATGGATTATATTAGAATCTCGAACCGGCACCTCCGCCTCCTCCTCTGCCTCCACCGAAACTTCCTCCACCGAAACTCCCGCCACCAAAACTTCCACCTCTGAAGCTCCCTCCGCTACTCCCACCGAACATAGTTCCTCCGCCGAAGAAGATTGGACCGCTTCCGCCTCCTCTGCGGTGATAATTCTCATCGTACAATTGCAGACGGCGCACTATTTTATGGCCGCAGTTGCTGCAAGTATAAGTCACGTCTTCCGTTTTTATGCCGTTGTGACGTGAAACGACTTTGTTTCCGCTATGCTGCAACTTGTGCTTTCCGCAGTTGGGGCATTTGGAGAACCTGTACTGAGCAATGAGAACTACCATTAAAGCGATTACGAAAAAGCCGGTACTAACTAACAGAATACTACTAAGAATTAAGTCCTCTTCGTCCTCTTCCGCCGCCACATCGTTTGTCATGCTGCCGTCAAGACGCGCGCACACAGCCCGTACACCCGCCATCATGCCGGCATCCCAGTTTCCGTCTTTCAGAAAGGGAATCATTTCTTCAGACTGGATGCGTTTGCAGATGGCGTCGGGCAAGTCTCCTTCGAGTCCGTATCCCGTATAGAATTGGATACATCGTTGGCCGGTGACCAGCAGGATTACCAGTCCGTTATTTATTCCTTTTTTCCCTATCCCCCATTCATTAAGCAAACGGTGTGCGAAGTCGAAGCAATCTTCATCTCCTATGGAGGGAACTACGGCCACTACTGTTTCGATTCCTGTCTGCCGTTCCAGCGCATAGAGCATGCGGTCTATGCTGTCGCATGTGGCGATGGAGAGGATATCTGCAGGATTGCATACATATCGCGTTTTGTCTTGAAGATGTATTTTAGGGATATTGTCGGTGGTGTAGATGTTTTGCGCCTGTATGGCGATAAGCAGGTTTAAGAGGAAGAGGATAATGACGGAAATAAAACGTTTCATACTGTAACTGTTTGTTGCAGCGAAGATAAGGAAAAACGCATCAACGCATGTACTTTCCTACAAAATTCTTTATCCGTTCGGTATATTCCTGC
>CAUUOT010000066.1:0-6688 GCA_963546815.1 uncultured Bacteroides sp. | reverse complement strand
AATGATAAGAGGCTATTTTTTTGATTGGTGTAAGAACTGACTCCCTCTCTCTGCTTTCTACATCGGGGGAGTTGGAGAGAGACTGTAAAAGGCTTGTGTTTTATCCTGTCAGACACAAGCCTTTTAGCCGGAAAGACACAAGCCTTTTAGCCGAAAGATACAAGCCTTTTAGCCGAAAGATACAAGCCTTTCAGCCGAAAGATACAAGCCTTTCAGCCGAAAGATACAAAATCCTCTGTGAAAGGGGGTGGGTGAATGAGAGAAAGGGAGAAACTCTCTTATCTCGAACTTAGGTTATAATAAGGTGTAAAATAGAATAGGTATGTCGAGAAGAATGACATACCTATTTTTTTACCGACTTGAGAGAAGTTGCGTTCAGTGCTTTTGGGTAGTCATGTATCACCTCTCGGCGAAAACCCGCACCACGCATTCGTCCAGGAATAGCCAGCCCCCCGCTATGCCGTTGGATTTGGCCGTAAGCCGTACATACCGGGCATGGCAATCTCCCCTCCATGCGTATGTTTGTATGGTAAGCCCTTCATCCGTCACCGGTAGTTCGGTAACAATCTGCTTCAAGTCCGTGAACTCCTTTCCGTCGACAGAGACCGAGAAGGTCACCTCTCGGGGCAACCATACGTAAGGTCCTATCAATTGCATAAAGTCCACGGCTATCTGCCCGATATGCTCCTGCCGTTCCAAGTCCACCGTCAGGTTTATGTCCGAGTTCAAGAACCCTTGCCAGCGGTGGTCTCCATACGTCCATCCACCATGCAGCCCGTCCGTCAGTGCCGAGTCTCCGCCAGCCTTATACTGTCGAGAGTAAGGCAGGTGATACTCCACCCTTTTACCCTTTGCCAGATGTGCGTCCACCGCCAAAGCGACAGGACGTTCGCCCACTTCGTTCCGTAAGTCGAACGGACGATAACCACGGGCCCGCAAGCTGTCCACTTCGCGCAAAGCAGCGGTGCGAAAGCTCTTCCAGTCCTTTCGGTCAGTCGGTGTCCAAGAAACCTCGGCTAAAGCCAAAACACGGGGATACATCATGTATTCCGCATGGTCGGCCGTCGGCATATACTCCGTCCAGACATTGGCCTGCACCCCTTGTACGCCGGCAACAGGATTGTAAGAATAAACCTTCTGCAGACTGGTATAACCGCCTATCGCCTCCGGCTGTGTGGCAGGCGCGTCTTGATAGAAGTCCAAATAACAATGGCTGCCGGGAGACATCACCGTATAAAGCCCCCTACGAACGGCCTCGGCACCCATCTCTTCATCACGCCAGACCGTGACGCCGGTTCCTTCGGATAACTCTCCACTCAGTATCTCATCCCAGCCTATCATCTTGCGCCCGTGCGCTTTCAGAAACGCCTCTATACGATGAACCAAATAACCTTGCAGTTCACCCTCGTCTTTCAACCTTTCTCTTTTCAGAAGATCCTGGCAATCGGGACAGTTCTTCCAATGCACCGTAGAGGATTCATCACCGCCAATGTGGATGTACTCTGAAGGGAAAAGCTCCATGATTTCCGTCAATACATTCGTAAGAAACGTATAAGTCTCCTCCTTGCCCGGGCAAAACTCTCCTTGAGATTGCCAGTTGCCTCCGCAAGCCAACTGCGGATAGACGGCAAGCACCTCCTCGGAATGCGAGGGCATCTCTATTTCAGGGATTATCGTGATATGCCGGCAGCGTGCATACTCCACCACCTCGCGGATATCCTCCTGCGTATAGTATCCGCCCTGAGCGCCCGGGCTGTTCTTTTCACAATAAGTCCGTGCCCCTTTCCACCAACTCTTCCAATCAGGGAAAGGTCGATAAGCCGTCTCTCGGGTCAGTTCAGGATACCGCTTTATCTCTATGCGCCAGCCCGCTCCATCCGTCAGATGCCAATGGAAGCGATTGATTTTGTAATGCGCCAGTGCATCCAGTTGCTTCTTGATGAACTCTTTGCTTCGGAAATGACGCGAGACATCGAAATGCAACCCACGATAAGGGAAGCGCGGAACATCTCGTATCTCCACGTAAGGCAAACACAATCTGCCTTTCTTATCCGGCCTCGCCAGTTGCAACAGCGATTGGAAAGCGTAGAACAATCCGGCAGACGAGGCAGCCTCCACCCTGATGCCTTGCGCATTCACCGCCAGCCGATAGCCCTCTTCGCCGCAACTATCCAGACAAGATGGATCTTGTATGAAAGCAATGGGGGACTTCTTGCTTCCACTCCTCCACTTCCAAGAAGAATTTTCCAGGTAACGAACCAAATCCACCCTTTCTTTCGACGGGAGATTGCAGTAGAAAGTAGCTTGCCCGGGCAGGACGTATTGCCCCGTCCCTACGTGCAGGTACTGCGGCTGCGGAATGATACGGACGTTGTCCGAAGATTGCGCCGAACTGTCCTCTTCATGGGAGAATGAATAAGGATAATCTTCCGGATGCGTACCTCTCTTCTTATTCGGTCGGTCACTCATGCGGAATGTCAATGTCCCGCCCTTCCATAAATCTCCGTGCCTCAAATAATTCTTCGTATAGTCGTTGCCATTCAACCGGAGTGACTCGATATACAGATTATCCGGACTATTACCGGCAGCGTCGATAACCAACGAATGGCCATTCTCGAAGTGAAGCGTAGCCCTCTTGAACAAAGGAGCGCCCAGCACATACTCATCCGTGCCTGGACAGACGGGATAGAACCCCAATGCCGAAAACACATACCAAGCGGAAGTCTGCCCGTTATCCTCGTCGCCGCAATATCCGTCAGGATCTGCAGTGTACATGCGGTTCATGACCTGACGTAGCCAGTACTGCGCCTTCCACGGCTGACCGGCATAGTTGTACAGATAAATCATGTGCTGGATAGGCTGGTTGCCATGAGCATAGTTGCCCATATTCATCACGGTCATCTCGCGAATTTCATGGATGACCTGGCCGTAATAGCTTTCATCGAACAAGGGCGGAACGATGAATACGGAATCGAGCATCGTCACGAAAGCTTCTTCCCCTCCCATCAAGTTTATCAGACCTTGCGGGTCATGGAACACCGACCACGAATAGTGCCAACTGTTACCTTCCGTGAATGCGTCTCCCCATTTCAATGGTGAAAAGGGAGATTGGAACCGACCGTCTTTATTACGTCCCCTCATCAATTTGCTCTCTTTGTCGAATACCTCCCGGTAGTTCATGGCACGTTTGGCAAAGCGCTTTTGCTCTTCCTCCGGCCGGTTCAGCGCCTTGGCCATCCGATAGATACACCAGTCATCATAGGCATACTCCAACGTGCGGGCAACGTTCTCATTGATATGCACGTTATACGGCACATAGCCCTGTTCGTTGTAATACTCATGACCCAAACGGCCGGTAGAGGAAACTTTAGGGTGAACGTTCTCCGTCCCGTGGAGCAAACCTTCATAGAGCATCTGCACATCGCTCACCCTGACACCTTTCAGGTAAGCATCGGCAAGCACCGAAGCCGAATTGTTGCCTATCATACAATCGCGATGTCCAGGGCTGGCCCATTCCGGAAAGAATCCGCTCTCTTTATACGCATTGAGAAGACCCTCTTGAATCTTCCTGTTCACTGAGGGATACATCAGGTTAAGGAAAGGGAAGAGGCTGCGGAAAGTATCCCAAAAACCGGTATCGGTGTACATATACCCCGGTAGTACCTTGCCGTTGTAAGGGCTGTAATGAATCGGATTACCCCCCTCATCGAACTCATGGAAGGCACGAGGGAAAAGCAAGGAACGATACAGGCAGGAATAGAAAGTGCGGTATTGGTCGAAAGTGCCCCCTTCGAGTTCAATCCTACCCAGCATCTTGTTCCATGCATCCTTCCCTTTCCGTACCAATGTATCGAAGCCGTCGTTTCCCAGTTCTTTCAGATTTCGGTGAGCCTGTTCAAAACTGATGAAAGAAGAAGCCGCACGTACATGTACCGTTTCCCCCTTACGAGTCTTGAAACCGACAATGACGCCGGCATGTTCCGCACGCTGTTCGTCCGTGCCCTCGTGCAGCACACCATCGGTCACGGATGCTTTGTATGTGAAAGACTTGTCGAACTCTATTACAAAATAGTTCTTGAAGTTCTCGGGCACGCCGCCGCTGTTGCGGGTAGTATAGCCGATGATGCGATTACTCTCCGGAAGTATCTTCACGTAAGAGCCTTTGTCGAAAGCATCGACCACAATATAAGACCGGTCGCTTTCGGGAAAAGTAAAACGGAACAGAACCGCACGGTCAGTAGGAGTAAATTCGGTCAGCACGTCATGCTCGGCAAGATAGACCTTATAATAATATGGAAGAACCTCTTCACTCTTATGAGAAAACCAGCTGGCACGCCTATCCTCGTCGAATTCAGGTCTGCCCACTACCGGCATGATGGAAAACTGTCCGTAGTCGTTTATCCAAGGACTGGGCTGGTGTGTCTGCTTAAAGCCGCGGATTTTGCCGGCCGTATACACATATTGCCAGCCGTCGCCCATCCTGCCGGTCTGTGGAGTCCAGAAATTCATGCCCCACGGGCGGGCAATGGCCGGATACGTATTGCCGGCAGAAAGTTCGTAAGAGGACAAAGTGCCCGCAAGAGGGTTTACATACCGGGTAAAATCATCAGCAGACGCCGCCCATACATAACTTATAAGGGCACTTAAAGCGAATAGTTTTTTCATGATATCAATAATTAGGGTTTCTTATCTCCCATCTCAAACTCCAGTACGCCACCGTTCATTATCTGTTCATAGGTAATGTGGCTTTCATTATATCTCTTGCCGTTGAGCTTCATGGAGCGGATGTAGCAGTTCGTCCTGCTGACTGCGGGCGCCAGCACCGTAAAGATTTTCCCGCCAGGCAGATGCATCTTCACCTCCGGATATAGGGGAGTACCTATCTCATACCTGCCGCTAGCCGGGTCTACCGGATAGAAACCCATCGCACTGAACACATACCAAGCGGACATCTGACCACAATCTTCGTTGCCGCACAGCCCTGCCGGCGTATTTTTATAAAGTTGGCGCATCACTTGGGCGGCGTATTTCTGGGTCTTCCAAGGCTGGCCTACAGCATTGAACAGATAGATGACATGGTGGCTCGGCTCATTGCCGTGCACATATTGCCCAATCATTCCGGTGCTGAAGATAGGGAGTTCGTCCCCGGCAGAAGGGGCATAAGTGAACATACTGTCCAGCTTTTGGGCAAAGCGCTCCTTGCCTCCCACCAAAGCTATCAACCCCTTCACATCGTGCTGCACCGACCAGAAGTACTGCCAGCCGTTGCTCTCGCAGATATGCGGGGTATAATCATCGGGCGAGAAGCTTTCAATAAACCGCCCCTTATCGTCGCGCGGCTGCATGAAGGAGGTCTGCGGGTTGTACACGTTCTTGTAATTCCCGGCCCGTTTGCGAAACTCGGCAGCCGTCCGCTCCTCCCCCAGCCTTTCCGCCATACGGGCAATGCAATAATCATCGTAGGCGTATTCCAAGGTTTTAGAGAGCGACCAGTTCTCCGCGTTCAACGAGTCTTCCGCATTATAAGGGACGTAGCCGTACTTCTTATACAGCCCGATGCCGCGATAAGCGTCGGTATTGGCAGTAGCTACGCAAGCATCCAGCGCCCGCTTCGGGTCGAAGTCGCCGATGCCTTTCAAGTAGGCCTCCGCGATGACCGGCACTGCATGATAGCCTATCATCATATCCGTTTCGCTGCCGTAAAAGTTCCACACGGGAAGGCGCCCGCTCTGCTCGTAAAAGGCGAGGAGAGATTTCACCATATCGTTCACCCTGTCCGGGACAAGAAAGACGTAGAGGGGATGCGCCGCGCGGTATGTGTCCCATAAAGAGAAAGTACTGTAATTCGTCCATTCCGCAACCTGATGGATTTTCTTGTCAGGGCCGTAATAAGCCCCGTCCACGTCACAGTAAACAGTAGGAGCCAGCATCGAATGATACAAAGCCGTATAGAACTTGGCTTTCTCGTCAGGATCGTCACAAGTGATTTCTATCTTAGAAAGGTGTTCGTCCCAAGCCTTGCGGGCGGCCGCCAGGTATTTGTCGAAATCGTCCTCGGGCGCTTCGGCAGCCAGATTGCGTGCCGCCCCCTCCATGCTTACTCCGGAGATGGCGGTGCTGACAAGCAGCTGTTCGCCGGACAGAGTCTTGAAATCGAACCGCGCAATGACCGACGTGCCCACTCGCTTGCCGCCTCTCGACACAGCCGCCGTATCGAGCCGCATCGAGGCAAACGGTTTAGAGAAACGGGTGCGGAAGTAGATGCGCTGGTCGCGCGCCCAGCCGTCGGAGTAGCGATAGCCCTGAACCGTGACTGAATCGACCGCCTCGATGCGCGAATCGTTCGTGAAATCCCAGTTCATGGCCTTTCGCAAATTCAGGAAGACGGCGGCATCGGCCTCGGGGGGGAAGGTGTATCGCTGAATGCCGCAGCGGTCCGTTGCCGTCAGTTCCACATGGATATCGTAATCTTTCAATCGCACTTGATAATACCCGGCACTGGCCGACTCGTCGGCATGCGAAAACAAGGAATAAACGCCCAGCGGCGCCTCCGCCTCCTTATAAGGCAACGTCACGGGCATGAAGGAAATGTCGTACAAATCACCCGCCCCGGTGCCCGAGAGGTGCGTATGACTGAAACCCGCAATGGTGCTGTCCGCGTAGAAATACCCGGAAATCCGGTCCCAAC
>CAUUOT010000065.1:0-6689 GCA_963546815.1 uncultured Bacteroides sp. | reverse complement strand
GAAACACCCATTTGGTTTTTACTAAAAAGTCTCCGGATTTTTACTAAAAACTCGGAGGACTTTTACTAAAAATCCACCGGAAAATTACTAAAAATTTCCCGGGCTTTTAGCTTCATCGTATCGCACTGATTTTCAGATAGGATAGCGAATCTTGCTTTGTATATAATTATTATCACGGACGCACATTATGAATGAACGCACGCTATCTGTTAAATCCGTCCAAACGCTGAAATATAGGAGTCAATTCCTCTTCCGGTTTATGAAAGCGCTTTCTATAAAAGAAGCAAAACAAGGTCTACGTAATCGGTTTTATCGTATCTTTGCCCCTAATTATGAGACGAATCCTACTGATATATATCGTCGTATCTACCCTCGGGGCGTGGAACATCGAGGCACAGAACCTACTGAATACGACTGCCAACCGAGACCGCTTCGGCAATCAGGTAGACCCGAGTACCCAGCCTGACAACCTGGAAGACAGTACCCATACGGAAGTCAAAAGCCTTCCACCCAAGCTATATATGTGGAAGGTAAGCGAAACGTTGGGCAACCGCATCCTGATGCCTGCCGATACTGCCAGCCTTAACTTTCAGAACAGTAACCTGACGGAGGGCGTCATGGGGCACTATGACCATTTGGGCAATTTGGGTTCGCCGCGCCTCTCGCGTCTTTTCTTCGAGCGGGACACGCACGAATCGCCCTTCTTCATCCAACCTTTCTCCAGCTTCTTTGTCCGTCCCGACCAAGTGAGGTTTACAAACAGCAACATCCCCTATACCAACCTGACTTACTACAAGGCGGGAAATAAGGTGAACGGCGAAGAACGATTCAAATCGTATTTCTCGGTTAACGCCAACAAAAGGCTGGCTTTCGGCTTTCACATCGACTATCTGTATGGGAGAGGCTATTACCAGAACCAGTCCACCTCGCACTTCAACGCCGGACTGTTTGGCAGCTACCTCGGCGAGAGGTATCAAATACAAGCCATGTACAACAACTTCTTCCTGAAGATGAACGAAAACGGCGGTATTGCCGACGACCGATACATCACCCGTCCTGAAAGCATGTCCGGAGGAAAAAGTACCTACGAATCCACCACCATCCCCGTCAAGCTGGAACGAACCGCCAACCGCAACAAAGTGTTCTATGTCTACCTTACTCAGCGTTATCGCCTTGGCTTCACGCGGAAGACGCAAATCGTCAAAAATCGTCCGCAAGGAAAACCTCAACTTGCCGCCAATCTTCACTTTCAGGCCGACAGCGATAGCTTGCCTGAGAGGACCGACACTCCGAAAGACACCCTCGTTACGCAAGAGTTCGTCCCCGTGACCAGCTTCATCCATACGTTGAAAGTGGAGCGGGCGCAACGCCGCTTCCATTCCGAAAACGAACCCGACGGTTTCTTTCCGGATAAGCCTGCGCTATACAAGAACCTCAGCAACGACTCCACTACCGCCTTCAGCGTGAAGAACACATTCGGCATAGCACTGTTGGAGGGATTCAATAAATACGCCAAAGCAGGACTTACCGCCTATATCTCCCATAAATTCAGCCGATACGATTTGATGAATACGGACACGCTTACGGACAGAAGTCGCATCCGCCTTACGGAGCAAGAAGTCTTCCTCGGAGGTGAACTGGCCAAGCGCGAAGGCAGACTGTTGCATTACAACATCAACGGCGAGGTAGGACTGCTGGATAAGGCCATCGGACAGTTCCGAGTCAAAGCTGATTTGGACTTGAACTTCCGGCTGTGGAAAGATACGGTGAACTTCTATGCGCGGGGCTACGTAAGCAACGTGCTTCCTTCTTTCTACCTGCGTCGCTATCATTCCAATCACTATAACTGGAACAATAGCGGCATGGACAAGGAATTCCGTACACGCATGGAGGGCGAACTGAATATAACCCGCTGGGGAACCAACCTTCGCGCCGGGATAGAGAACATCAAGAACTATACTTACTTCAATCAGAAAGCCCTTCCCGAACAGAACGGAGGAGACATACAAATCTTGTCCACTACCTTGAAGCAGGATTTCCGTGTTGGCATCTTCCACCTGGACAATGAGGTAACTTGGCAGAAGACAAGCAACGAAGCGGTATTGCCGCTGCCTCAACTCTCGTTATACCATAACTTCTACCTGCTGACCAAGTTGGCGAAGAAGGTGCTGACTGTCCAACTAGGTGCCGACGTCAGGTACTTCAGCGGGTATTATGCTCCGGCCTATGCGCCCGGCATACAGCAGTTTCACTTGCAGTCGACGGACGGTCGAGTGAAAATCGGAGACTATCCCATTGTGAACGTATATGCCAATCTGCAACTGAAGCGGACACGCATCTTCGTCATGCTGTATCACGTCAACGCCGGCATGGGAAGCTCGAACTATTTTTTTGTTCCTCACTATCCCATCAATCCGCGTTTACTCAAGATCGGCGTTTCATGGAACTTCTACGATTAACAAACCAGAAGGAGATATGCGCAGGAGCAACTACATAAGGTATGCTATCTTGGGAATTACGGCAGTCTTCGTCGCCGGCTACCTCCTCATCCCATCGAAGAAGAAACAAAGTAGTCCGCGCGATTATGCTGAGATTGCTGCTGAGGGCATCCTGCGCGTCGTGACGGAATACAATTCCATCAGCTTCTATGTAGACGGCGACACGCTGTCCGGCTTTTATTACCAACTGATAGAAGAGTTTGCCCGAGACCACGGGCTAAAGGTCGTCATTTCGCCGGAAATGAGTTTCGACAAACGGTTGGAGGGGCTGGCAAACGGAAAGTATGACGTAATAGCTTACGGCATTCCCGTTACCAGCGAGCTGAAAGATTCCCTGCTGCTCACCGTCCCGATTGTACTGAGCAAGCAAGTCTTGGTACAACGAAAGCCTCAAACTCCGACCGATTCCTTACGGTTTGTCAAGAGCCAATTGGACTTGGCGGAGAAGACGTTGCACGTAGTGAAAGGTTCCCCCTCCATACTGCGCATTCGTAACTTAGCCAATGAGATAGGCGATACAATCTATATCGAGGAGATAGCGAAGTACGGTCCCGAGCAACTGATTGCATTGGTGGCGCATGGAGATATCGATTATGCCGTATGCGATGAAAACATCGCCCGTTCTCTGACCGACAGTATGCCGCAAATAGACATCAATACGGCTATCAGCTTCACTCAGTTTTATTCTTGGGGGGTAAGGAAAGAATCGCCCGTATTGCTGGATAGTCTGAATGCATGGCTTTCCCACATCTCTCCTCCCGCATCGCTGGGCATCTTCCAATCGCCGCGCGGACTGATGGAAACGCTTCCCACTTTCGGCCCGTCCGGCAGGCAAGAACGTTTGTACTGTTGGCTGAAGAAACGGCGATAGAAGGTTTGCAACCATTTTCGGATGGTTTCCTCATCATACATTCCCTCGAAACTGCGCGCAGCAAGGAAGAATATCTTGGAAGGGGTGAATCCGCAACGCAAGAAATAGTAAAGGAAGAAGTCGTGAAGTTCGTACGGCCCCACTAAATCTTCCGTAACCTGCCGAATATTTCCGTCCTTATCCGCCGGGATAAGCTCCGGACTGATGGGGGTATTTACGATGTCGAGCAAGGTGTCACGTGAAGCATTGTCCACGCTATTCTCCGCCATCCACTTCACCAGATGTTTCACCAAGGTTTTGGGTACGCCCGCATTCACGCCGTACATGGACATGTGGTCGCCGTTATATGTTGCCCATCCCAAAGCCAGTTCCGAGAGGTCGCCCGTACCGATGACCATTCCTTGTGTCTGATTGGCTATATCCATCAAGATTTGGGTACGCTCTCGTGCTTGGGTATTTTCATACACCACATCGTGTACGGCAATGTCATGTCCGATGTCTTTCAAATGCCGGATGCACGCATCCTTGATGCTTACCTCGCGCATGGTCACTCCAAGAGTTTTCATCAGCCTGAGGGCATTGGTATAAGTACGGTCTGTCGTGCCGAAGCCCGGCATGGTTATGCCGATAATGCCTTGTCGAGACCATCCCAGCTTATCGAAAGTCCTTACGCATACCAGCAGTGCCAGCGTGGAATCCAGCCCTCCGGAAATACCGATGACAGCGCTCTTTGCACGGGTGTGTACCAAACGTTGCGCCAATCCGGATACCTGAATAGAGATTACCTCTTCGCAACGCTCATTCAGTGCATTGCCTTGCGGGACGAAAGGATGCGGATGATAAGTCCGTGTCAGCTTCAGTTCCTTGCCATCAACGGGCAGGGCAGAGATGCGCACGGCAGGTTCTGCGACGCTGTTGGCACGGCAGGAGGCAAAGGTGGTGTTCGTCCTGCGTTCCGCACGTAAATAGTCTATATCTATCTCGCTGATAATCGTCTGTTCGTGGAAGGAGAAGCGTTCTCCGCATGCCAGCAGACTGCCGTTCTCGTATATCAATCCATTGCCGGCAAACACGACGTCCGTAGTAGACTCGCCGAAGCCGCAGGAGCAGAACACATAGCCTGCCACGCAGCGTGCCGATTGCTGGCTGATGAGCGAGCGCAGGTAAGCATGCTTGCCGATGGCCTCGGTATCGGCAGAAAGGTTGAACAACAACTCCGCTCCCTGCAAGGCCAATGTGGAACTGGGAGGAATGGTAGCCCACAAGTCTTCGCAAATCTCCACTCCGAAGGTTGTATCCGCTGTCTCAAACAGCAGGTTTTGTCCCATCGGAACGGTTTGTCCGCAAAGGCGGATGCAGCTCTCGTGCACATCACGGGCGGAAGTGAACCAGCGTTTCTCGTAGAACTCTTTGTAGTTGGGCAGATAGGTTTTGGGCACAACGCCCAGTACCTTGCCTTTCTGAATGACAACCGCCGCATTCAGCAACGCGCCATTCAGGGCAATGGGCATGCCGACTATCGAGATGATGCCCGTTAGTCGTGTACGATGGAGTATCTGCGACAAAGCCATTTCCGCCTCTTCCTGCAGAAGCTGCTGGGCAAAGAGGTCTGCACAGCTATATCCGGTGATGCACAGCTCCGGAAAGGCCACGATTTGCACTCCCTTTTCGTCTGCCGCAATGATCTCTTTCTCTATCTGTTCGGCATTGAACCGGCAGTCCGCTACCCTGACACGGGGCACAGCCGCCGCAACTTTTGCATATCCGTAGTTCATAAAGATGCTTGCTATACATTATATATGTGGCAAAAGTACGGCAATTTCTCCATAAAGCCAAAACACGCAAGGGCTTCGCTACCTATAGAGGGCTATAGGGAGGAAACCACCAGCGTGCTTTAGAAGGATAATATGCCGGGCGGCTTATTGAGGACTATGATGATACATCCCGATAAAGCGGATAGCGGGCAATTGCCCGATCATTCGTTGGAAAAGAGGCGAATCGTCAACCCATATCTCCTTTCTTGATTCTTGACCGATGATGCAAATTGCCTGGTGAACTCCCCGGTCAATGCGTCGTTATACTGGTTGACCGTGCTCGACCAATAAGCACCGCCCCAGCCTCGGGCGATTAAGTTGGTACTCGGAATATAAATGCTGCCACCCGCGACATAACCGCTAGCCGGGAAGATGCGGGTAATAACCTTACCGGCAGGCTGGCTGTTCCACCAAGACTCTTGGGCAATGACTGTTTGCAGATTGGGCAAAGGGTCTTGGTCGCCTACATAGACGCATTGCACTTTGAGTTGAGAAGTAAGGCTGTTGTTACCGAAAGTGCCCATTATTTCGTAACGGAAGGCGCAGGCCATACTGTTGTCGGGAGCCCAAGGAAAGGATTGGGAGGTGTAAGAATCCTGTGGACCTTGAGTACATTTCTGATAACGCAATGCATAACAAACAGTGTTACTTATACTATAATAATTGGCATTGTATGCAGTTCTTATACCGGCGCATTCAATGCCTTCGTGGGCGAGGATATTATTATTGGCACCATTAAAACTAACCTTTCTATAGCCCGAGAAAATGCCTACCCATTCCCAATAGGAGGGCAGATGGTAACCGTATCCTTCATGACCTGGACTGAAGAATACGTCATTGAACAAGCTCTTGACGGGAGCGGGATTCTGATTGGCATGCTGTTGGCCTGTGGATATGTAAAAGTTGTAATACCCGCTTTGGTCGTTGTTGTGGTTGGTTGCCCAACGCAGGTTGGCGTCGGTCTGTGCACTGGTAGTGGGCGCGTTGGTAGGTATGCGGGCATATTGGGATCCGCCTGCCAGGTTGTATTCCGCTACATATTCCAGCGGTAGCTTGCGTGACTGAGATACTTTTATCCACTTCTGTATCGCAGTGCCTTTGTGACCAATCAATTTCAGCCTTGCAGAACGAAATTTATTTGCATCCGTGGCTTTAATGGTGATGGTAGTGGGGCCGTTCGCCGGACTGCTTGTAGGGTAAACTATAAGCCATGCGGGTATCGAAGCCGGGTCTATCCACCAACCGTTTGTGTTTTCTGTGGTGATAGTCAGGGGTTGTCCGGTGGTTACGGCGGCGTTGCCTTTTAGGATGACTTCCTCTTTGTCCACATTCAGTCGCATGAGCTCATCCACTTTCACCTCCTCGTTGACGTCATACCACGGTACAATCTTGCACTTAAACGTCACGGCGTCTCGGATGGCTTCCTCTTCCGTTATGTATCCCGGGGCAATGATGTGATGCCCGTTGGTCAGGTCCACCGTGTAATGCCGGTTGCGCAGGATGTCC
>CAUUOT010000064.1:0-6693 GCA_963546815.1 uncultured Bacteroides sp. | reverse complement strand
GACCGCCTCAACTGCCGCGGCTTCACCTACTGGGAGCAAGTGCGCGGGCGCGGCAGCCGCACGGGCGACCCGCATTACGGCAGCCACGCCTGGCCCTCGATGTGTTCCGCCATCCTCACCATGGTGGAGGATGAGCGCGTAGAGCCCCTGCTGGACGTGCTGCACCGCATGGACAAGCAGACCGAGCAGCTGGGCCTCAGGGCCTTTGTCTGGAACATCGAAAAGTCCATATAGACATTCACTGAAAAAGACCTGCCTCCGGGCGGGTCTTTCTCTTTCTCCCTACCCCGTCCCGAGCGTGCACGCCCCGTGCCTTCTATACGCTTTCAGTCAGCCCGGATACTTCGCATCGAGTGGCAAGGGTGTTATACACTCTTCTTCAACAGTATTATATACTCTTCTTCAACAGTATTATATACTCTTCTTCAACAGTATTATATACCCTTCGTCAACAGTATTATATACTCTTTGTCATCGATACGGAGTATCTTTCATCCATAGTATTAAATACTATGAACTGATAGTATTATATACTATGGATTAATAGTATACTATACTATGGATTGATAGTATACTATACTATGGATTAGAAGTGTTTTGTATTCGGGGGTACGCATTGCTTTTTTCGGTGGCTTGCCGATGCCGCGACCCGGTTATTCCCTATCTTTGTGCCCGCGATGGAAAAGAACCGATTGAAATATTCCGCCCTGCTGATGCTCCTTGTCATAGGCATGCTCCTGTTGATGCACCGGCTACCGGCACCCGTGGTGGGCGGGCATGAGTGGAGGCGCGTGGACATCCTTGGCGATTTGCGCCGACCCTCCCTGCCCGTGGAAGAGCCGGACACCCTGCCCCCGCCACCCGAACCGAAGCCTGCATTCGTCGACACTTGCCCCACCGGCATGACCTGCATCGAGGACTACAGCGACTCTGCCCTGCGCGGCATGACCCGCTTCTACCGTGCGCTGGACGAGCTGGAGCAGACGCCCCGCCCCGTGCGCATCGCCTACTTCGGCGACTCTTTCATCGAAGCCGATATCCTGACGACCGACCTGCGCGAGATGCTGCAAAGGCGATACGGCGGATGCGGCGTGGGTTTCGTCGACATCACCTCGGGCACCAGCGGGTTCCGGCCCACGGTGCGCCACACCTTCGGCGGATGGCAGAGCCATTCCGTCACCGACTCCACCCGTTTCGACCTGTCCAAGCAAGGCATTTCGGGGCGTTACTTCGTGCCCCGCACAGGGGCGTACACCGAACTGAAAGGGCAAAACCGCTACGCCTCGCTGCTCGACACCTGCCGCCGCGCTACCATCTTCTTCGTCAACACGGACACCCTTACACTCTCGGCACGCATCAACGGCGACGAAACGCTGACGCGCACCTTCGCCCCCACGGACCGCTTGCAGCGCATGACGGTGGAGGGGCGCATCGGCTCCGTGCGCTGGACGGTGCAGCACGCCGACTCCGCCCTGTTCTACGGTACGGCGCTGGACGGCACGGCGGGCATCGTGCTGGACAACTTCTCGCTGCGCGGCAGTTCGGGGCTTACGCTTCGTTCGGTGCCTGCAAGGATGATGCGCCGCTTCGGCGAACAGCGTCCTTACGACCTGATTGTCCTGCAATACGGCCTGAATGTGGCCACCGAGCGTGGACGGAACTACGACAAGTACATCGCCGGCATGCACGCCACGCTGCAACATCTTAAGGAGGCCTTTCCGCAGGCCGGCATCCTCGTCGTCAGCGTGGGCGACCGCGACTATAAAACGCAGGACGGCGAGTTGCGCACGATGCCCGGCATCAAGAATCTGGTTCGATATCAGCAGCGTTTGGCAGCCGATGAGGCCGTCGCCTTCTGGAACCTGTACGAGGCCATGGGAGGCGATGGCAGTATGGCGAAGCTGGTGCACGCCAAGCCTTCGATGGCCAATTACGACTATACGCATATCAACTTCCGCGGCGGCAAGTACCTTGCGACTTTGCTCTACGAGGCGCTGGTCTACGGGAAGGAGCAATACGACAGGAGGCGTGCCTATGAGCTGGAACCGTGAGACAACGATGCGTCGGGTGCGGGCGAGGTTCATGCTTTGCTGCGCACTTCTTGCTTGTTCGGCGTTGTTCGGCGGACTTCGGGCGCAGGATGCACTCCCGATCGGTTTGCTTCCCGCCGTCTCGATGAGCAGTTCCGATTCCTGCGAATACCAGCGTTTGATGAGCGACAGTGTGACAGTTCCCGTGCTCGTTCTGCCCGCCGCTTTCCGGCAAGTCGGCACGAACGAGTTGAGCGACAGCCTCGGCATACTCCGTCCGTTCTGGAAGAAGCTTCGCCGCCTGCGCCTTGGGGCTTCTGCCGATACGCTCCGCATCCTGCACATAGGCGACAGCCATATCCGCGGACACATCTTCCCTCAAACCGTCGGTCAACTGATGCAAGAGGTATTCGGTGCAATCTCTTATACGGATATGGGCATCAACGGCGCTTCGTGCGTCACCTTTACCCATCCCGATTGCATGGCTCGGATGGCTGCCTTGCGTCCGGACCTGCTCATCCTTTCGTTCGGCACCAACGAGAGTCATAACCGGCGTTACACCTCATTGCTGCACTACCGGCAAATGGACGACCTTGTGCGCATGATTCGCGACAGTCTGCCCGGGGTGCCCATGCTGATGACCGCTCCTCCCGGCTCCTACGATAGTTTCCGTCATCGGCGCCGGCGCACGTATAAAATCAACCCGCGCGTAGCCATTGCCGTGCGGACTATCTGCCGTTTTGCCGACGACAACGGCTTGGCGGTATGGAACCTCTACGACATTGCGGGCGGTATCCGTCGGGCCTGCCTCAACTGGCACGAGGCGGGACTGATGCGCCCCGACCACGTGCACTATACCCTCGAGGGTTATCTGCTGCAGGGCAAACTGCTGCATCAAGCCCTGTTAAAAGCCTATAACGATTATGTGGAACATTGACCGACTCTTCTCCGGAATAAACATAGACCCCTCCCGGCTGCGCGAAGTCCTGACTTACAACCCGCAGGAGCCGATGATTTTCAGCAGCGGCATCTTCCTCTGGCTGTTTGCTGCCTTCATGCTGCTTTATCTGTTGTTGCGGCGGCGCACCACGGCTCGGCTGCTGTTTGTCACGGCGTTCTCTTATTACTTCTATTACAAGAGCAGCGGCACATATTTCTTCCTGCTCGGCCTTGATACGGTTTCAGACTTCCTCATTGCCCGCCTGATGGCTTGCGAGGAGAGGCTTTGGCTGCGTAAGGTGTGGGTCATGCTGAGCCTCACCGTCAATCTGGGGTTGCTGTCCTACTTCAAGTACACCAATTTCTTGGGCGAGTTCTTCGCATCGCTCGCGGGAGGCACCTTTACGACCGAAGACATTTTCCTGCCTGTGGGCATCTCGTTCTTTACTTTCCAGTCGCTGAGTTACACCATTGATGTCTATCGCAGGCAAATCGCGCCGCTCGCCAATCTGCTGGACTATGCTTTCTACGTGTCCTTCTTCCCGCAGCTGGTGGCGGGGCCCATTGTGCGTGCACGCGACTTTATCCCGCAAATCCGTCGTCCGCTGTTCGTCTCCGATGAGATGTTCGGGCGGGCAATCTTCCTCATCGTCAGCGGCCTTTTCAAGAAAGCCATCCTCTCGGACTATATCAGTATCAACTTCGTAGAGCGCATATTCGACAATCCCACCCTCTACTCGGGGGTGGAGAACCTGATGGGCGTCTACGGTTATGCCCTGCAAATCTACTGCGACTTCTCAGGATATAGCGACATGGCCATCGGCATTGCCCTGTTGCTGGGCTTCCATTTCAATATCAACTTCGACTCGCCTTATAAATCCGCTTCCGTGACGGAGTTTTGGCATAGGTGGCACATCTCGCTCTCCAGCTGGCTGAGAGACTATCTCTATATTTCCTTGGGCGGCAACCGTAAAGGGAAGATTCGGCAATACGTCAACCTCATCCTCACCATGTTTCTGGGCGGATTGTGGCACGGAGCGTCTTGGAACTTCGTGCTTTGGGGCGTGATGCACGGCGTTGCGCTGGCAATCCACAAGGCTTGGATGGCGCTCACCGGCCGTCGGAAAGGAGAGTATAGCCACGGCATCCGTCGATTCTTCGGCATCGTTCTCACGTTCCACTTCGTCTGCCTGTGCTGGGTCTTCTTCCGCAATGTGCAGTTCTCTGCGTCGATGGATATGCTCAAGCAGATATTCACCGCGTTCCGTCCGCAGCTTTTCCCTCAGTTGATAGCGGGCTATTGGGAAGTTTTCGCCTTGATGGCACTTGGTTATCTTCTGCACTTTGTTCCCGCACGTTGGGAACACGCCTGCACAACGGCGGTGGTCCGCCTCCCCTTGTTGGGAAAGGCGGTGTTGATGGTACTGATGATTTACTTCGTCATTCAGATGAAGAGCTCCGAGATACAGCCGTTTATTTATTTCCAATTTTAGAGAAATCTCCTTTTGACGGGCATACCTGCTTCGTCGGTTGCCGTTGGTGCAGGTGCATGTTTGCCTCACATCGGTTGGTTGCACCGCCCCACTTATATCTTCGCGAAAAGGTAGTTGTTTTCTCGATAAAAACGGGTGATTCTTTCGATGAGAAAACAAGCATTCTCATGCATCAAAACATTGCTTCTTTCGACTCAAAACATTGCCTCTTTTGACTGAAAACAGGCATTCTCTGGCAACGGAACAACCTCCTTTCGTCATACGCACAGTGACGGGATGAGGGGGTACGATGCAAGTTTGATATATTCTTTCTTCTTAAATAAGTTCTGTCCTTTGTATAAGCTAAAGAGAAATTTTAGCGCTTTATTGCATTATTCTTTTATTAAGTATTGCTTTATTTATAAAAATATATATATTTGCGGCAAATCAATAAAATAATACTAAGAAAATAAGAGGAGAAATAAAATTTAGTTGACCTTATCTAACCCATTGTAATCATGAAAAACATCCTTATTCTTTGCCTGAGTTTATTCGTATTTCTTTTTTCTTCTTGCTTCGGTGCGCCGTGCACCGAGGTGGATGTGCTTGTAATCGGAGGCGGAGCAAGCGGAGTGACCGCGGGCATTCAGTCGGCACGGATGGGTGCCGAAACGCTGGTGATAGAAGAAACTTCTTGGCTGGGAGGCATGCTCACTGCGGCCGGTGTAAGCGCCATAGACGGCAATTACAAACTGCCTGCCGGACTCTGGGGGGAGTTCAGGGCTAAACTGGCGGCTCACTACGGAGGGTTGGACTCCCTACGTACGGGATGGGTGAGCAACGTGCTCTTCGAACCTTCGGTGGGCAATGCCATCTTCCATGAAATGACGGCGAAGGAGAGTAAGCTGCGGATTTGGAAGCGCACCGTGCTGAAGGAAGTGAAGCGTGAGAAGGGAACGACGTGGCTGGCCGTGGTGCAGACCGAAGGAGAACATCCGAAGACCGTTCGTGCCAAAGTGATGATTGATGCAACCGAACTGGGAGACGTGGCTAAATGGTGCGGAGTGAAATACGACGTGGGGATGGAAAGCCGTGACGACACGAAAGAAGACGTGGCACCCGAAAAGGCGAATAACATCGTGCAGGACATTACCTATGTGGCTGTATTGAAAGATTATGGAAGAGATGTGACTATGCCACGTCCTGCCGGTTACAATCCGAATGAGTTTGCCTGTGCTTGTGCAAACCCTGTCTGCATCACTCCCAAAGAGCCCGACCGTGTGTGGTCGAAAGAAATGATGCTGACCTACGGCAGGCTGCCCAATGGGAAATACATGATAAACTGGCCGATAGAAGGCAATGACTATTACGTCAACTTGATAGAAATGAGTCCCGAAGAAAGGACAAAGGCACTGAATGACGCCAAACACTACACGATGTGTTTCGTTTATTTCATACAACATGAATTAGGCTTCCGCACGCTGGGGCTGGCGGATGACGAATATCCTACGGAGGACAGGTTGCCCTTCATTCCTTATCATCGTGAGTCCCGCCGCATCCACGGATTGGTGCGGTTTACGTTGAACCACATTACAAACCCGTATTTTCAACCCGAAAAGCTTTATCGCACCTGCATCGCTGTGGGAGATTATCCGGTGGATCATCACCATACCCGCTACCACGGGTATGAAGAGTTGCCTAACCTGTATTTCCATCCCGTCCCCTCGTACGGATTGCCTTTGGGTACGCTTATTCCTGACGGTACAGACGGGCTGATTGTAGCGGAAAAGTCCATCTCCGTATCCAATATAGTAAACGGAACCACTCGTTTGCAACCGGTTGTGATGCAGATTGGGCAGGCGGCGGGCGCATTGGCCGCTCTGTCCGTAGCCCAGGGTAAGAAGGTGAGCGAGGTGAGTGTACGCAGTGTCCAGAATGCCATCTTGCACGCTAAAGGCTATTTGCTTCCCTATTTGGACGTTCCCGTCGACGATGCCCGGTTCGGAGTTTATCAGAGAATCGGTTCTACCGGCATCTTGAAAGGGGTGGGACGTAGCGTGGATTGGAGCAATCAGACTTGGCTGCGGGCAGACACCTTGCTGCTTGCCTCGGAACTGAAAGGATTGTCCGAGGTCTATCCATACATGGACTTTTCACAGGAAAAGGATGTGCCGGTTACACTGGAAAGACTGATAGACATCATTCAGCACATATCCGACAAGGAACAAATCAAAGGAGATATGTTGAAGAAG
>CAUUOT010000063.1:0-6701 GCA_963546815.1 uncultured Bacteroides sp. | reverse complement strand
CAATTCGCGGGGCCGAGATCAGGACGATGTAGCAAAGCGCCGCCCAGAGCAGCACGATGCAGACTATCTGAAACTTGGATAACGGTTTTCTCATCGGTTGGCTCTCTTTTTCGATTGATTATAACTTCGGAGCAAATGTAGGGATTATCGTTTGAAATCAGCGAGATGCCCTCTAAAAAAAGGAGACTTCCGCAAGAAAACTTCTCGCCTTGGGAATGAATTCTATAAATTAGCGGCTAATTCATATAAATCAGCAGCTAATTTATATAAATCAACGGCTAATTTATATAAATCAGCGGCTAATTTAGAGTTTTCGTCCGTATCTCTTGAACTTTTCTCTATAGGAGAGAGAAAGTTTTTCTGGGGATGAAACGCTAAATCTTATACGAAACAAAAATCCCGCCTCCCCCAGTGGGCGGGGAAGACGGGATGGGTATACTTTTCTGCGCGCAGGGCGTCACATCAGATTGCTTGCCAGTTCGCTCAACTGGCTGCGCTCGCCCTTCACCAGGTTGACGTGGGCGAAGAGATTCTGGTCTCTCATGCGGTCTATCATGTACACCAGTCCGTTTGACTGACTGTCCAGGTAGGGCTGGTCTATTTGCTGGATATCGCCGGTGAACACCATTTTCGTGCCCTCGCCGGCGCGGGTGATGATTGTCTTGATCTCGTGCGGCGTCAGGTTCTGTGCCTCGTCGATGATGCAATACGTCTCGCTCAGGCTGCGCCCGCGGATGAAGGCCAACGCCTCGATAATCAGTTGTTCGCTCTTCTGCATGTCTTCCAGGCGTTTCACTTCGGTGGAGTTGGCGGCGAATTGGTGCTTGATTACGTTCAGGTTATCGAACAGGGGCTGCATATAGGGGGCTACCTTCGCCGTAGCGTCTCCGGGAAGAAATCCGAGGTCTTTATTGGAGAGTGCCACAATAGGGCGCGCCAAGAGGATTTGCTTATAATCCGTCAACTTTCCCAAAGCCGCGGCCAGGGCCAACAGGGTCTTGCCGGTTCCTGCCTTGCCGGTGAGGGCAACCAGCTTTATATCGGGGTCGTTCAGCACCTCGAACGCAAAACTTTGTTCGGCATTGCGTGGCTCGATGCCATAGTTCTTCGTTTTATTCACCCGGCACACGGAGTGAGTAAAGGGGTTGTAACGCGCCAGAATGCTGCTGCGGTCGCTCTTCAGCACAAAGCAGTCGTTGGGGTGGATGATATCCTTGAAGTCGAATTCACTGATGTCCAGCCCTTCTTTCGAGGAATAAATACGGTCTATCAGCGTAGGGTCTATGCCTTCGAAGACTTCGTTAGACTTCTCGAAGATGTCCGTATTCAGTACTTTATCGTTGATGTAGTCTTCGCAAAGCAAGCCTATGGAGCGGGCCTTCATGCGTAAATTGACGTCTTTGGTGACGAGGATGGACTTCATCTTGGGCTTCTTCTCGGTGAGCCAGTCGGTCACCGCCAGGATTTGATGGTCGGGAATACGCTCGGGGAAAGAGTCGTGCACCCGAGGAGAATCTACCGTCCCCGCCACGACGAACAGCCGTCCCAAGCCTTCGCCCAGCTGAGCGCCTTTGGTAAAGAGGTTATCATCGGTAATCGAGTCGAGTTCACGGACAAATTCGCGGGCGTTGAAGTTGATTTGCTCGTTGCCCTTCTTAAATTTATCCAACTCTTCAAGGACTACGATAGGCAGATAGATGTCGTTTTCCTGAAAGTTTTTCAGACAGTTGTAGTCGTGAAGGATGACATTCGTATCAATCACGAAGTTTTTCTTAGTTCCCATACATATTAAATTTAGTTTGTGAATAAAACGTCTTCTTCATCTTCGGCAAGCCATCGTTTGGATGATAAAAACTAAGAGGCTTCTTTTTGCGCAGCCTCCGGTTTGCACTATCTTTGCTGCCTCTAAAATAAACAATTAAACAAGCCGAGGGGGATGTTTCTCCCGTTAAATATTACAAAAGATGGATTATCAAGACACGTTAGCCTACTTGTATGAAAGTGCGCCCATGTTTCAGCAGATGGGAGGTTCGGCTTATAAGGAAGGATTGGAAAATACGCTGGCGCTGGATCGGCATCTGGGTCATCCGCACCGCAAATTCCGCAGCATCCATGTGGCGGGCACCAACGGGAAAGGTTCCTGCTCGCACACCATTGCCGCCATACTGCAAGAGGCGGGGTATCGTGTGGGGCTCTATACTTCTCCTCATCTGATAGACTTTCGGGAACGCATCCGCATTGACGGCCGCCCGGTGCCCGAAGAGTACGTCGTCCGCTTCGTGGAAGAAGAGCGTTCCTTCTTCGAGCTGCTGCATCCTTCTTTTTTCGAACTGACCACCGCCATGGCCTTCCGTTACTTTGCCGATGAGCGGGTAGATGTGGCCGTCATCGAAGTAGGCCTCGGCGGGTGCTTGGACTGTACCAACATCATCCGCCCCGACCTGTGTATCATCACCAACATCAGCCTTGACCACACCCAATTCCTGGGAAACACGTTGCCGCAGATTGCAAGAGAAAAGGCCGGAATTATCAAAGGCGGCATTCCGGTAGTAATCGGCGAAACCACTCCGCAGACCAAACCCGTGTTCATAGAAAAGGCACAGGAAGTAAACTCCCCCATCTACTTTGCCGAAGAAAACAACCGTGAAGATTATCCCGGTATAGAATATGAATTGAAAGGAATTTACCAGACAAAGAATGCGCGCACCATCCTGACAGCCCTCCCGCTACTGAAAGACGCAGGCTATCGTCTGGACGAAGCGTCCGTGCGTAGTGGCTTTGCTCACGTTGTCGAACTGACCGGGTTGATGGGCCGTTGGCAAAAGTTGCAGGACTCTCCCACCCTCATCTGCGACACGGGGCATAACGTAGGAGGCATCGCCTATATTGTCCGGCAACTGAAGCAACAGACATTCCGCAGGCTGCATATCATCATCGGCATGGTGAACGACAAGGATATCCGGGGGGTACTGGCCTTGCTGCCACAAGAAGCTGTCTACTACTTCACCCAAGCCAGCGTAAAACGCGCACTGCCCGGAAAAGAGTTGCAGAAACTGGCCGAGGACAAGGGATTGAGAGGAGACTGCTACCCGGACGTGCCCTCCGCCGTACGAGCCGCGCAAGAAAAAAGCCTCCCGGAAGACTTCATCTTCGTGGGAGGCAGTACTTTTATTGTCGCCGACCTGTTAGCGAACCGCAATGCACTCAATCTCCACTAAAGCGCCCTTAGGCAAGGCTTTTACCGCAATGGCGGAACGCGCCGGGAAAGCGCTCTCGAAATAAGTGGTGTAGACCTTATTCATCTCGGCGAACAAAGACATGTCTGTCAGGAAAACAGTGGTCTTTACGATATTCGCCATGCTCAAGCTCGCTTCTTCCAGAATATGCTTGATATTCTTCAAAGATTGGCGGGTTTGCGCTTCCGCTCCTTCCACCATGATTCCGGTAGCCGCATCGATGGGCAGTTGCCCCGAGACAAACACCATTCCATTAGCTTCTATCGCTTGACTGTAAGGGCCTATAGCCCCGGGCGCCTGAGCACTGCAAATCACTTTTTTCATTGTCTTTTATCTTTTACTGATTTATAAAGGTTGCTTGATTTCCCTCTGAAGATTGCTTGATTTCCTTCTGAAGATTGCTTGATTTCTTCCTGAAGAACATATCTTTTTCCCAGGTTGCTTATTTGCAATGTTTCTCTATCAAAATATCCACATTCGGATCTCCCAATTCTTTTGCTCTGGCAAAGCTGACGCATGCTTCCTTATCATTCTTCAACTGAAGTTGTACGATGCCCATCAGGCGATATGCCTCCGCATACTTCGCATCTTTCTCCAAAGCAGCCTTCAATATCTCCAACGCCTCTTCATAACGACCTATGCGAATGTTCACTACGGCCAATTCCGCCCGATATGTCAAATCATCGGGGTTCAGTTCAATGGCTTTCGCCATGTCGTCAAGTGCACGTTGATACTGCTTGGCTTTCAAGGCCGCCTGTTCACGGTAATAATAGAACGCATCGTTCACATTACCCTTCACTGCCTTATAATATGCGTCATAGTCTTGTACGGCATTACGTGCATCACCGGCGTTCATGCGGGCTTGAGCACGTTCCAGCAAGTAAGGGGCCTCCTCTTCGGTATAAGGTTGATGGAGGCGGACGACACAGCTATCCATCAGGGCCAGAACCTCTTCTGCAGGCGCCTGCATCAATTCCTTGGCCTTAGCCGCACTGAAGAATGTTGCCGGAGACGCCATACCGGTGGTCTTGTTCACCTTGTCATAGCAGGTAAATGCCCCCGGATAGTCTTGTGCGGCAAACCGGATATCGCCTTCCAGCTGAACATATATCGGGAGTTCGTCTATATTTATCGCCTTTTTGATTTCTTCCAAGGCCGTGTCATACGACCAGTCTTTATATGCCTTTTCCGGTTTTCCCAATACATAATTGTATATTATCTTGGCACGATTGAAGTAAACGTTATCTTTCTTCACCGCAACCTGCAATGCCTTATCCATATTGGCGGAAACCTTATCCATCGTAGCGTCATCCTTCGACATGAATACGTATTGAGAAGCACGACGAAGATACCCGTCTGCACTGTTAGGATATTGCGCGATGAAGTCGTCCAAAGCCTCCATGTATTTTTCCGGAGAAAGCTGCGATGGAGCCATATAAAGAAAGGCCAAAGCCTGCTCTTCCGTATCGGGAAGCGCTTTCTTTATTCCGATGTTCTTAAGTGATGCATCTCCAAATGACAATGCCGATATATGCTGTGCCATGGCAAAGTTCACGTCAACGGCATAGCAGATAGAGGCCGTATCTTGTCCGGAAGACTTCTGAACCAACCCGAAGACCTGCCCGTCTGCCGTCATAACCGGACAACTCACCATCTTGTCCTTCAGACGCATGCCGAGGGTGTAATAGAGGAATTTCTCCGCTATCTTAACCTCTGCTTTTACCTTGCCGGCACTATAAGTACGGTCTTTATGGGTAGAATAAGGCAAGAGATACACGTCAGCCTCCGCAACAGGAGCAGTAGCGGACAAAGTCAGCGCAGGCACTTTCTTTCCTGAAATACCGACACGAAATTTCACTACGTCATAGATGTCGTTGGCTCCCATAATGGCCTCAACCGACATCTGCATACCATCAGCATTCACCACAACTGCACGCTGGGCACCTTTGAACAATGTATAGTCAGACAGTGCAACGCCATCTTCCGTCACAAAGAATCCGTTTCCGGTATTCAGTATCTTATCATTCTGATCATAAGTTATCACAGAGAATACGGCACGCTTGGCTTTATCTACCCATCTCGGAGCTTGTGCCGCACTCCACTGAACCAACAGGCAGAGAATAAACATCGATACTAATCTTCTTTTCATATTTTAATTTCTTTGTTTTATTGCTTCATAAATCAATATTCCGGCAGCCACAGATAAATTGAGTGATTCAATAGTCCCCAACATCGGTATTTTAACCCATTCGTCACACAATGCCAGATTATCGTAGGAGATTCCTCGATCTTCAGCTCCCATAATAATACATATCGGTCCGGAAAAATCAGCCTTGGTGTAATCATAATCTCCTTTCTCTGTAGCAGCTACAATATGGAAACCACTGTTTTTAAGGAACTGAAGTGTTTCTTTCAAACTATGTTCTCGACAAACCGGTAAAGAATGTAAAGCACCGGCAGACGTTTTCATGGCATCTGCATTAACCGTCACGCTGTTTTTAGCAGGAATAATGATTGCATCTACTGCCGCGCACTCGCAAGTACGGGCTATAGCTCCAAAATTACGGACGTCTGTAATCCCGTCAAGCATCACAAGAAATGGAGTTTTACCTTGTTCAAAAAGAAATGGAACCTGTTCTTCTACCTTTTGATATGTGACGGCTGAAAGAAAAGCGACTACTCCCTGATGATTTTTATGGGTAATGCGGTTGATTCGTTCAACTGGAACACGTTGTACCGGTATCAGCGTACCTTTCAAGGTTGCAAACAGTTCTCTCGACAAGTCACTCTGAATATCTTTCTTCACCAAAATCTTATCAATGTCTCTTCCAGCCTGAATAGCCTCTATCACAGCGCGAGCGCCGAAAATCATTTCACTTTGATCAACCATTCTTTTATCTATCATTGAAGTTGTACCATCATTTTACTTCATCATCAACCTTCTGTCATCTCTGATATAAATCACCTTCTCAACAGAGCCTTAGCATTGTTTAGTGCAGCTTCTGTCAAAGTGGCTCCGCTCAGCATGTGAGCCAATTCTTCTACCCTCTCTTCATCGGTCAGCCTGCGGATATGGCTGTTTGTCTCGGTTTCATTATCCTGTTTGTATACCTTATAATGAACAGATCCTCGGGCAGCAATCTGTGGTACATGGGTAATGCTAATTACCTGGCGTCCTTGTTCGCCCATTTCTTGCATAATATTCGCCATACGGTCGGCTATCTCACCTGAAACTCCGGTATCTATTTCATCAAATACAATAGTGGGCAACTTTACTACACCCGCAATCATTGCTTTAACTGACAACATGACACGTGCAATTTCCCCCCCCGAAGCGACAGAAGAGATATTTTGTAGAACTCCATTCTTATTAGCGGAAAACAAGAAGTTAACAGTATCTGCCCCATATACCCCCAATTCCTTGCGCTTTCCTATTTCTACCAAGAAACGAATATTAGGCATACC
>CAUUOT010000062.1:0-6750 GCA_963546815.1 uncultured Bacteroides sp. | reverse complement strand
TCGTTGTTGCCGAAGTAATACTATCGTTGTTGCCGAAGTAGTACTATCGTTGTTGTCGAAGTTATACTATCGTTGTTGCCGAAGTAGTACTATCGCTGTTGCCGAAGTAGTACTATCGCTGTTGTCGAAGTAATACTATCGTTGTTGCCGAAGTAATACTATCGTTGTTGCCGAAGTAGTACTATCGTTGTTGCCGAAGTTATTTAATATCGAACCCCTATATAATAATATGTATATGAAGACGAAGCCGACCTTGTATAATGAATTCTCTTTATTCCTGAAGCGTTATTTCCCTTATAAGGTGCAGAAAATATCGCTGAATGCGGGTTTTACATGTCCTAATCGGGATGGGAGCATGGGCTATGGCGGCTGTACTTATTGCAATAATCAGACTTTTAATCCTGATTATTGCCGCACGGAGAAGTCCGTAGCCCAGCAGCTGGAGGAGGGAAAGCAGTTCTTTGCCCGCAAGTATCCGGAGATGAAGTTCCTGGCCTATTTCCAAGCGTATACCAACACGTATGGGGGGCTGGAAGATTTGAAGCGAAAGTATGAGGAAGCCCTGTCGGTAGAAGGAGTGGTAGGATTGGTCATCGGCACCCGCCCAGACTGCATGCCCGATGAGTTGCTACGCTACCTGGAAGGGATTAACCGGCATACTTTCCTCTTGGTGGAGTACGGCATAGAGAGCACGAACGACGAGACTCTGGGACGAATCAATCGCGGACATACTTTTCAGACTACTGCCGAAGCGATAGAACGAACCTCTTCTCGCGGCATTCTGACCGGTGGGCACGTCATCTTCGGGTTGCCGGGAGAAACGCCTCGTGACATTGTAGCCCAAGCCGGAGTGCTCTCCCGTCTGCCACTCACCACGCTGAAGATACATCAGTTGCAATTGATACGGGGCACGCGCATGGCTGTGGAGTATGAGCAGCACCCCGAGAGGTTCTGCCTGTTCGGCCTCGAAGAGTATCTCTCCCTTGTGATAGACTACCTCGAACATGTACGTCCCGACTTGGTGTTGGAGCGTTTCGTCTCGCAGTCTCCCAAGCATCTGCTTATCGCGCCCGACTGGGGATTGAAGAATTATGAGTTCAATCATCTGCTTCGGAAAAGGATGGAAGAACTTGGCGCATATCAGGGCAAGAAGTATAAAGTATAAGAAAAAAGAGCTACTTTTGTCACGACTAATACATAATGGAATCAATCTAAATAGAAAGAGCAATGAACTCAAGAACTGTGATAAAAGGAAAAATCCACTACGTGGGAGTGAACGACCGCAGCAAACAACTGTTTGAAGGCATGTGGCCGCTACCTTTAGGAGTCTCTTACAATTCTTACCTGATAGACGACGAGACGGTGACATTGGTAGATACGGTGGACATCTGCTACTTCGAGGTCTATCTGCGCAAAATAAAGCAGATTATCGGCGAACGCCCCATTCAATACCTTGTCATCAACCACATGGAACCGGATCATTCGGGGTCTATCCGTCTGATAAAACAGCATTATCCTGATATCATTATCGTAGGCAACAAGCAAACCTTCGGCATGATAGAAGGCTTTTACGGCGTAACGGGCGAACAGCATCTGGTGAAGGATGAAGATACGCTGGTCTTGGGGCATCATAAACTCCGCTTCTACATGACGCCGATGGTGCACTGGCCCGAGACGATGATGACGTTCGACGAGACGGAGGGCGTCCTTTTCTCTGGCGACGGCTTCGGCTGTTTCGGTACGCTGGACGGAGGTTTTTTGGACACTCGTATCAATCTGGATAAGTACTGGGACGAGATGGTGCGCTACTATTCCAATATCGTGGGCAAATACGGATCTCCGGTGCAGAAGGCATTGGCCAAGTTGAGCGGTCTGCCCATTTCCACCATCTGTTCCACACATGGTCCGGTATGGACAGAGAACATTGCCAAGGTTGTGAGCACGTATGATAAACTGAGCCGGTATGCCACAGACGAGGGCGTGGTCATAGCCTACGGTTCGATGTACGGCAATACGGAACAGATGGCAGAAACCATTGCCGCCGAGCTTTCGGCACAGGGCATCAAGAATATCGTGATGCACAACGTAAGCAAGAGCAACCCGTCGTACATCATTGCCGACATCTTCAAGTATCGGGGACTCATTATCGGCAGCCCCACGTACAGCAACCAGATTTATCCGGAAATAGAGTCCTTGCTCTCCAAGATATTGCTGCGCGAGGTGAAAGACCGCTACTTCGGCTACTTCGGTTCTTTCTGCTGGGCAGGGGCGGCGGTGAAACGTATGGCCGAGTTTGCTGAGAAGAGCAAGTTCGAACTTGTGGGAGAACCGGTGGAGATGAAGCAGTCTATGAAGGACATCACCTACGAGCAGTGCGAGAATCTGGCACGTGCCATGGCGGAACGCCTTCAGAAAGACAGAACATAGTTAAAACGATTGACTAACCTAATAACAACAACAATGAGACTAATCATCCAACCGGATTACCAATCCGTATCCAAGTGGGCGGCCTATTACGTCGCAGCCAAAATCAAGGCCGCTGCCCCCACCTCAGAGAAGCCCTTCGTACTGGGATGCCCCACCGGCTCTTCCCCATTGGGCATGTACAAAGCACTGATAGACCTGAACAAGCGGGGGCTCGTGTCTTTCCGCAACGTAGTCACCTTCAACATGGACGAGTATGTGGGTTTGCCTAAGGAACATCCCGAAAGCTACTACTCCTTTATGTGGAACAACTTCTTCAGTCACATCGACATCCTGCCCGAGAATACCAATATCCTGAACGGAAACGCCGCCGACCTGGACGCCGAGTGTGCCCGTTACGAAGAGAAAATCAGGTTCTACGGCGGCATCGACCTCTTTATGGGGGGGGTAGGACCGGACGGACACATCGCCTTCAACGAACCGGGCTCGTCATTAGCGTCGCGCACCCGCCGGAAGACGCTGACTACCGACACCATCATCGCTAACTCGCGCTTCTTCGACAACGACGTCAACCAGGTACCCAAGACCGCGCTTACCGTAGGTGTGGGGACAGTGCTCAGTGCCAAAGAGGTGATGATTATCGTCAACGGCCACAGCAAGGCGCGCGCCCTCTACCATGCCGTCGAAGGCCCCGTGATGCAGATGTGGACCATCAGCGCCCTGCAGATGCACGAAAAGGGAATCATCATTTGTGATGATGCGGCCACCGACGAGCTCAAGGTGGGCACTTACCGCTACTTCAAGGATATCGAGGCAGACTATCTGGAGCCCGAAGGCTTGCTGAAATAGGCAGAAGGTTTCACGCACGAAAAAACAGGCGCAACCCGTTCGATGCAGAACGGATTGCGCCTTTCTTTTGTCCGAGGTATCGGGGAGGGGAGTTAGAACAACTTGGCGGGATACTCGCCCGCATCTACCAATGCTTGAATCTTGTCTACCACACTCTGGCGGTCTTCCGGATAAGTGACGCCGAACCATTTGCTGGTGGTGTCGAGGACTTCGCAAGTGGCTGTGCCGTCGTGAATCAGCTTGTCCACCATCAGCGGGATGAAGAACTCGCTCTTGAGGTTCTCCATGTTCTTCGGGTTGCTGAGGAAGGTCTTGAAGAAGCGGGTGCTGTACGCAAAATAATCGGGCGTGAAGCCCCAGAAATTCATGCTGACGGGCGTGGTCTCGGGGGTAGCCGTCCATGCGCCGTTGTCGTCGATGTACTTCACTTCACCGTCCATGCGCTGTATTTTGGTACGCTCTACCACGGAAGTCAGCAGATGGTTGGCGTCCGTCCCGCATAGACCGCGCGACACGGTGCCGCTTTCGCTCAGCGTATTGCCCACGCGAAAGCCCACCATAGCGTAGACATTCGTTGAACCCGCAGGCAGTGCAGACAGGAATTGCCCCATCACCCGAAAAGAGTCGCGCCCATAGAAATCGTCGCAATTGATGACGGCAAACGGCTCATTGATTACCCCGGCGCCCATCATCACGGCATGGTTGGTGCCCCACGGCTTGGTGCGTCCTTCGGGGCAGGCAAACCCCTCGGGCAGGTCGTCAATGGACTGAAAGACCAGTTCGCACGGGATATGCCCTTCGTATTTGGAGATAATCTTGTCGCGGAAATCTTGTTCGAAGTCTTTGCGAATGACGAAAACAAGTTTCCCGAAACCGGCTTTGATAGCGTCATAGATGGAATAATCCATGATTGTTTCGCCATTCGGACCCAGTCCGTCCAATTGTTTCAAACCACCGTAACGGCTGCCCATACCGGCCGCCAATAGCAATAAAGTAGGTTTCATATCAGTTTTATTAGTAAAAAGGTTAGTATATCACGAGGCATCGCGGTGGCAAAAGTACGAAAAAATCCGCCTCCAGAGCGTTTCCGGGCATTATTTATGGCCCCTTCCCGCCGCCCCGTTATTCACCTTCCGACTTTCCCGCCCGTTCGGCGCCATTCGTTTCCATGCATTGATAAAAAACTGAGTTCGATATAAGAAAATCTGCGAGATACCCTCTAAAAAAGAGAGGACTCCCGCAGGAAAACTTCTCGTCTGTGGGAAGTATTCTCTATTTCAGCCGCTAAAATATATATTTTAGCTGCTGAAATATATATTTAAAGTGCTGAAATATATATTTCAGCGCTTTAAATAGACTTTTCTCCCTAATCTCTTGAACTTTTTATACGAGAGAAAGGAAGTTTTTCTACGAGTGAAAAAGAAAATTTTTATGTGACGGGGAAGTTTGTCTTGTGTGTACGGACGAAATCTGTAGCGCTGAGGATTGGGGCGCCATACTTGTAGGGGGAATCAGAAAGGATAACCGATGGCAAAGTGCAGCGCCATGCTGTCTTTGAAACGGGGAATGTTGTAGTAACCGGACTTTCCGGTGCGATAGGGGTTGTGCAGCCCGATGCCCAAGTCGAGGCGGAAGACCAGGAAGTCCATGTCATAACGCAGTCCGACGCCCGTGCCTAAAGCTATTTGTTGCAGGAATTTTTTCCAGGTGAGTTCGCCTCCGGGACGGTTGTCGTCCGGGCGAAGCAGCCATACGTTGCCGGCGTCCAGAAAGAGGGCTCCGTGCAAATCGCTGATGAGGCGGAAACGATACTCCAGGTTGGCCTCCATGCGAATGTCTCCGACGTGGTTGATGTAGGTGTATTTCCTCGTCTCCTCGGGCGGATAGCCCCCGGGACCGATGCTGCGGACGGAGAATGCCCGCACGCTGTTGGCGCCGCCGATGTAGAATTGCTCGGTGTAGGGGGCGGCAGTGGCGTTGCCGTACGACCAGACTACTCCGCCCGCAATGCGCGAGGCTATCTTCTGATTGCGGTCTATGCGGTAATGGTAACGGAACTCGGAATTCAGCTTCAGGAATTGGGCGAAGGGCACGCCGAACAGTTCTTTCCCCTCTTTCGCGAAAGAGTGCCCCAACAGGCGATAGATGGCCGAAGTGACATTGCCGGCGGACGTAACGGTGGTCTGCCACCAAATGGGATGGCGTTTGCCGCGCACCGAGGCGTTGTCGTAAGTGTAGGTGTATTCCACCGCGGGGATGAACTGGTCGCGCAAGCTGACGTAGAGCGCCGGGTTTTTGGTTCGCAACGTGTCGAACGCGGCGGTGGGGTCCGTCAGCACGTTGAAGGTCAACCGGAAGGGTGTGATGCTGTGTCTGCTTGTCGACTTGGGCCGGACTTCATAAGTGACGTTTCCACCGAAAGCCAGCAGTTTGTAATACCTCGCCCGGTTCATCTGGTCGGCATACAGGCGAAAGGTGGTCGTGGCGGGGAAGTCGTATTCGCGGTCACCCATGTGCGGAAACACCACCCGCGGAAAGACGAGCGAGGTGGAGATACCCAGTTCATAGCTGTTCATCAAGGAAGTCCTGTCTTTGCCGGTCTGCCATTCGTAGGAGCCGTTCAGTTTCACGTTCCAGCTCTCACCGCCCCCGAAGACATTATTCTTCGTGACGGTAAATGCGGCGCCCGGCCCGGCCTGGTTATTGCTCTTCATCACGACGTTGAAGTCCAGCTCGGCATCGTATGGCTTGTCCAGCGAAGCGACAATCTTCATGTCCAGCGTATCGGAAACAAAAGCCGTGTCGCGAGGGGTATAAATCATCTCCGCATAGCGGAATACGCCAACATTGGCCAAACGTTCCTGAATACGTGTCTGGCGATACAGGCTGTACATAGCCTCCGCCGAGCGTTGAGAGGCGATGCCCGCACTGTCTTGCAACTGACATTTCCGACGGTAGCCTTGGTAGTCCAGCCATCGGTAGAGCATGTTGGGACGCACTCTCAGTTTATCGTGATAATAGATGGTCATCCCCTTGTTCTCTATGCTGTCGTTAGGTTCTTCCCCATGCTTTCCAAGCAGATGGACAGACTTCTTGCCCACATAGAAAAACCTTTCGGCCACCCTCGGCATACCAGGCACAGGTATCATGCGCAACTGCACGTGCCCGCCGGGTACCATCGCAGTGTCTGCCTGAAAGGTCAGATAGTCCGGGCGGAAATAGTAGCAACCCACATTACGCAGCAACGTACTGATGCGGACGCGTTCACCATCCAAGTCGGCAATATTGAACTGCTCTCCCGGACTGATGAGCGAATGTCGGCGTCCCAGTCTCATGATGCGGTTGGTACGCTGGCGGAACCCCCGATAGTAGACGGTATCTATAAAGTACGGATTACGCATGTCTACTGTATATTGCAGTTTCACTTTCAACGAATCCTTCGGATCTGCAAAGGTCTGATAGCTGACTTTCCCGTTG
>CAUUOT010000061.1:0-6760 GCA_963546815.1 uncultured Bacteroides sp. | reverse complement strand
AAGTATCGACGTCGACGCACGCCTCGACAAACTTCTCATCCAGTTCATCCAGCAGGTAGAACTTCCCTGTAAGGTCTACCATGGGGCGCGTCTCTCCTCGTTTATTGATCATGAAGAGCGAGGGAATGCCGGCGGCACGTGCCACGAACGCATCGTCCGCACCGAAGGTCGGTGCGATGTGCACGATGCCGGTACCGTCTTCGGTAGTGACATAGTCGCCGGGGATGACGCGGAAACCTTTCGTACTGACCTTCCAGTTGCCTTTATCGTCCACGTCTACGGGTTTTACCCACGGAATGAGCTGTTCGTACTCCATGCCAACCAAGTCGGTGCCTTTGTATTCGCCCGCTATTTGGAAAGGAATAAGTTTGTCTCCGGGCTTGTAATCCTCCAACGACAGTTCTTCCGCCTTTCTGTTGAAGTGGTTGTAGAGCAGAGACTTGGCTATCACTACAGTGATTTTCTCGCCGGTATACCCATTGTATGTCCGTACAGCCACATAGTCTATCTTTGGGCCAACGCAGAGCGCTGTGTTCGAGGGCAAAGTCCACGGGGTGGTGGTCCATGCCAGGAAATAGGACGTTCCCCACTCCGTCATCTCGGACTTGGGTTGTTTTATCTTGAACTGGCCTACCACGGTGGTGTCCTTTACGTCGCGGTAGCACCCGGGTTGGTTCAGTTCGTGCGAGCTGAGTCCCGTACCGGCGGCCGGGGAGTATGGTTGAATGGTGTATCCTTTATAGAGGAGTCCTTTTTTATAAAGTTGTTTGAGCAGCCACCACAGGGTTTCGATGTAGCGATTGTCATAGGTGATGTAGGGGTCTTTCATGTCCACCCAATATCCCATTTTATGCGTCAAGTCCTCCCATTCTTTGGTGAACTTCATGACGTCTTTGCGGCAGGCCTTGTTGTAGTCGGCCACGGAGATGGTTTTGCCAATGTCTTCCTTCGTGATGCCCAACGCCTTCTCCACGCCCAGTTCAACGGGCAGCCCGTGGGTGTCCCACCCCGCCTTGCGTTTGACCAGAAAGCCCTTCATGGTCTTGTATCGACAGAAGATGTCTTTGATAGAGCGAGCCATGACGTGGTGTATGCCGGGCATGCCGTTGGCCGAGGGGGGGCCTTCGTAAAAGACGAACGAAGGACTCCCTTCGCATTCTGTCATACTCTTGGCGAAAACCCCGTTTTCGTCCCACTTCTTCAACACCTCTTTGTTCACTTGCGAGAGGTCGAATTGCGCATATTCGGCAAACTTTTTAGCCATCTTACATCATTATTTTAACAAGGTGATACCCCTTTATTTTGAGGGGGCAAAGTTATAAAAAACTTAGAGAAAAGATTCTTTTTAGGCTGAAAACAGCTTCTGCCGAGTCTGGACGCCGCATTTACCTTTTTCTATACAAAGAAAAAGGCAATCCGCGGATGTCATAAACAGGGAATCATGTAATAAATAATCAAAGCGGTTGGACTTTTCTCTATCGAAAGGAAAAAAACAGGGCCTACAGATACTTCTGAGAGGTTCTATCTTCGGCCTATCTTCGCTTTTTCTTCGCTGTCTATAGAGGGAAGATAAATACGAAGATGAACCGAAGATGGTTAGAAAAACGTGTAATGTCAAATCACAGCATTGCAGTCTTTCAAGATAGAGTTCAATTGTTTGAATTCTTATTCCGAACTGGGGTAAGGGGTTTCGCCTTCTTCGGTAGAATCTTCTTTCTCGAACGGGTCCGGCTTCTGCGGCCCGTACCCCATGAAACCGACGGCGCAGAGTGTGCCCGCTATGGCCCCGCCGAGGTGCCCTTCCCACGAAGTGGTAGCCCTGGCAAACTGCGGAAACATGTTCCACACCAACCCTCCGTAGAGGAACGTCACCAGCAACGAGATGGCCACCAGCGGCACATGCCTGCGCAGTATTCCACTGAAAAACAAGAAGAAAGCCAACCCGTAGATGACGCCACTGGCGCCGATGTGCCACCCCGGCTTGCCTATCACGAAGGTGAGCAGGCCGCACCCTATCCAGACGGAAAAGAGGATGTAAGGCGCTATGTGGCGATAGAAGTAAAACAGGCACCACGTCAAGAAGAAGAGCGGGACGGTATTGGCCAACAAGTGCCTGAAACTGCTGTGCACCAACGGGTGCGCGAAGATGCCGAACACCCCGCGTTTCTCCATGGGATAGACGCCCAGTCGGGTGAAATCCCACCCCATCCCCACCTCCAGAAACTTCAAGGTGTACAGGATGAACAGCAGAAAGAGAGGTATGGCGGCGGCCAACGCCATTCTGCGTATATCATGCCTCATATCTTGCACGGTGAGTTAGATTTACCGCACAATACTACGCAATATTTGACTAAAAGACTATAAAACCCGTGCCTTTTATGTTGCCTGTTAGCTTTAATTTGTATTTTTGGGCAGCACTGCAAGGCTTGCGGCGCAGCCTGAGTAATTAACCTTTCAATATATCAACATTACTATGAGCTATTTACGATTTGACAAGACCATGATGATCAATCTGGAAGAATCGTTGCCGAGGGAAATCCTCCGCACTAACAAATCCGGGGCTTATCATTGTACCACGATTGTAGATTGCAACACACGCAAATACCACGGTCTACTGGTAATCCCCGTCCCTAACCTCGATGACGAGAACCATGTGCTGCTCTCCTCGCTGGACGAAACGGTCATCCAGCACGGCGCCGAGTTCAACCTGGGGTTGCACAAGTATCAGGGAAACCACTTCAGCCCCAACGGACATAAGTACATCCGTGAGTTCGACTGCGAGAAAATTCCCGCCACCACCTACCGTGTGGGGGGCGTCATCCTCCGCAAGGAAAAAGTGTTCGTACATCACGAGAACCGCATCCTCATCCGCTACACATTGGTCGATGCGCATTCCGCCACCACACTGCGCCTACGGCCTTTCCTCGCCTTCCGCAGCGTACGCGAGTACACGCACGAGAACGCCCAGGCCAACCGCGACTATCAGCCGGTGGAGAATGGCATCCGGACGTGTATGTATTCCGGCTATCCCGAACTCTTCATGCAGCTGAACAAAAAGAATGAGTTTCACTTCCAGCCGGACTGGTACCGCGGCATCGAGTACCCCAAGGAGCAGGAACGTGGCTATGACTTCAACGAAGATTTATACGTTCCCGGCTACTTCGAAATAGACATCAGGAAAGGAGAAAGCGTCGTCTTCTCAGCCGGCATCTCCGAGATCTCTCCCCGTACACTCAAGCAGACCTTCGAATCCGAAGTGTCCGACCGTACCCCGCGCGACAGCTTCTATCACTGCTTGAAGAACTCGGCGCACCAATTTCATAACAAACAGAAAGACGAACATTACCTGCTTGCCGGCTATCCCTGGTTCAAATGTCGTGCCCGCGACTTGTTCGTGTCGCTGCCCGGTCTCACCTTGGCCCTTGATGAGCAAGACGAGTTCGAAGATGTCATGAAGACGGCCGAGAAAGCCATACGCCAATTCATCCAAGACGAGCCGTCCACGTACAAGATATACGAAATGGAACATCCAGACGTTCTGCTGTGGGCTGTCTGGGCTCTACAGCAATACGCCAAAGAGACCTCGCGCCAACGTTGCAGACAGATGTACGGGACGCTGCTCGAAGACATCATGAACTACATCATCGACCGCAAACACGACAACCTCTTTGTGCATGACAACGGTTTGCTCTACACCGATGGCAAAGAGAAAGCCGTCACATGGATGAACTCATCCGTCAACGGCCGTCCGGTCATTCCGCGCACGGGATATATCGTAGAGGTAAATGCCTTGTGGTATAATGCCCTCCGCTTTGTAGCCGACATGGCCCGTGAAGCAGGCAATACACTCCTTGCAGATACGCTGGACGCCCGGGCTGAAGTCACCGGAAAGTCTTTTGTGGAAGTATTCCGCAATGAATACGGCTACCTATTCGATTACGTCGACGGCTATATGATGGATTGGAGTGTGCGCCCCAACATGATATTTGCCGTCGCCCTTGATTATTCCCCCTTAGACAGGGTGCAGAAGAAACAGGTGCTCGACATCGTGACAAAGGAGTTGCTCACTCCGAAAGGCCTGCGCACCTTGAGCCCCAAGAGCGGCGGATACAATCCCAATTATGTAGGGCCACAGCAACAAAGAGATTACGCCTACCACCAAGGAACGGCATGGCCCTGGCTCATGGGGTTCTATATGGAGGCATATCTGCGCATCTATAAGGTAAGCGGCATCTCGTTCGTGGAGAGGTATCTGATTGGCATGGAAGACGAAATGACTTCTCACTGTATCGGCGCATTGCCCGAGCTCTTCGACGGCAACCCCCCGTTTGTAGGAAGGGGAGCCGTGTCTTTCGCCATGAATACGGCAGAAATCCTGCGCATCTTGAAGTTATTGTCCAAGTATAATTTATCAGGAGGAACGAAGATGAAAGTATTGATGTTTGGATGGGAATTTCCTCCTAAAATATACGGAGGCCTTGCGGTCGCTTCTTATGGAATAACCAAAGGGTTAAGTCAACAGGGAGATGTCGAGACCGTCTTCTGCATGCCCAAGCCCACGGGCGAAGAAGAGAATTTCTTGAAGATAATCGGCATGAATCAGGTGCCCATCGTGTGGCGTGATGTGGACTATGACTATCTGAAGTCGCGCCTTACAGGTACTATGACTCCCGAAGATTACTGGTCTTTCCGCGACCATATCTATGCAGACTTTTCTTATATGCATGTCAACGATATTGGCTGTATGGAGTTTGCCGGCGGCTATCCCGGAAACCTGCATGAGGAAATAAACAACTTCTCCATCATTGCCGGTGTGGTGGCTCGCAAGCAGGAATTCGACATTATTCATGCCCACGACTGGCTGACCTATCCCGCCGGTGTCCACGCCAAGATGGTGAGTGGCAAACCGCTTTGCATTCATGTCCATGCTACGGACTTCGACCGCTCGCGGGGAAAAGTCAATCCCACCGTTTATGCTATGGAGAAGAACGGAATGGACTATGCCGATTGTATTATGTGCGTATCCGAGCTTACTCGCCGTACAGTCATCAACGAGTACCACCAGAACCCGAGGAAGGTGTTTGCCATGCACAACGCCGTTTACCCGCTTTCGCAGGAATATCAAGACATTCCTCGCCCCGATCACTCGAAGGAGAAGATTGTCACGTTTCTGGGACGCATCACCATGCAGAAAGGACCGGAATACTTCGTGGAAGCTGCGGCACTGGTCTTGAAGCGCACCCGGAACATCCGCTTTGTCATGGCCGGTTCGGGGGATATGATGGATGCCATGATCAATCTGGCAGCCGAACGAGGCATTGCCGACCGCTTCCACTTCCCGGGTTTCATGAAAGGGAAGCAGGTATATGAGGTTTACAAGGATAGTGACGTGTTCGTCATGCCCTCCGTCTCCGAGCCTTTCGGCATTGCCCCGCTCGAAGCCATGCAGTGCGGCACCCCTTCTGTCATTTCCAAGCAGTCGGGATGCGGCGAGATTCTCGACAAGGTGATAAAGACCTATTATTGGGATAGTCACGCAATGGCCGACGCCATTTATTCTCTTTGTACGAATCCCGCCCTTTTCCAGTATCTGCAAGAAGAGGGCAAGAAAGAGGTAGATGGAATTACTTGGGAGAAAGTAGGTCTGAGAATCCGTGCCCTTTATGAGGATGTATTAAGGAACTATGGTAAATAACAAAAAAACGAATAGAAATGAGAACTATCTGTCTTTATTTTGAGATACACCAAATCATTCATTTGAAACGTTATCGTTTCTTTGATATCGGTACAGATCATTACTACTACGATGATTACACCAATGAGACCAGCATTAACGAAGTGGCCGAACGTTCTTATATACCGGCATTGACAACCTTAATCGAAATGGTGAAGAATTCCGGAGGAGCATTCAAGGTAGCTTTATCTATTTCCGGAGTAGCATTGGAACAGTTGGAAATCCATGCGCCCGACGTTATCGATCTGTTGCATCAGTTAAATGATACCGGCTGTTGCGAATTTCTTGCAGAGCCTTATTCTCACGGACTGTCTTCTCTGGTCAACGAAGACTGCTTCAAGGAAGAAGTGATGCGCCAGAGCGCCAAGATGAAACAGATGTTCGGCAAAGCGCCTAAGGTGTTCCGCAATTCGGGATTAGTGTATAATGACGAGATAGGTGCCATGGTGGCTGGTTGGGGATTCAAGGGAATGTTGACTGAAGGAGCCAAGCATGCGCTGGGATGGAAGAGTCCGCACTATGTATATCATTGTTCGATGAACCCGAGCTTGAAATTGCTGCTGCGCGACTTCAAACTATCAGACGATATCAGCTTGCGCTTTTCCAATTCGGAATGGAGTGAATACCCATTGTTTGCCGACAAGTATATCGGCTGGATTGACTCTTTGCCGCAGGAAGAGCAAGTCATCAACATCTTTATGGAACTCTCTGCCCTGGGGATGTCACAGCCATTGTCTTCCAACATATTGGAGTTCTTGAAAGCTTTACCCAATTGCGCGAAGGAGAAAGGCATCACTTTTTCCACTCCGACGGAGGTTGTGACCAAGCTGAAATCCGTTTCCCAACTGGATGTACCCTACCCGATGTCATGGATAGACGAGGAGAGGGACACGAGTTGCTGGCTGGGCAATGTGATGCAACGTGAGGCTTTCAACAAGCTGTACAGTGTTGCCGAGCGGGTCCACCTTTGCGAGGACCGTCTCATCAAGCAGGACTGGGATGAATTGCAGGCAAGCAACAACTTCC